>JANLYU010000178.1:0-41474 GCA_031365785.1 Flavisolibacter sp.
CTGGCTTCTGTATCCGGAACCCGTTGTACCCTGTGCACACCACTTTCAAACTTAAGAGTGCCATATACGTCGTCGCCAACCACTTCCATCTGTACTTCCTTGTATCCTCCAACTGTTCCTTCATTTTCGCTGATCAGGGCGGTTTTCCATCCTTTACGCTCGCAATATTTCATATACATCCTTACCAGGTCGCCAGCAAACAAACTCGCTTCATCTCCTCCGGTACCGGCCCTGATTTCCAGAATTGCATTTTTTTCATCCATAGGATCTTTCGGTATCAGCATCTGCCGGATCAGGCTTTCCATTTTTCCTTTCTTTTCTTCTGTGGCGGGTGATTCCATTTTAGCCAGTTCACGCATCTCTTCATCGGATCCATTTAACGCTTCCCTGTAGAAATCTATGTCGGATACTATTTTTTTATATTCCCGGAAGGCCAGTACAATCTTTTCCAGGCTTCGGTATTCTTTGGAGAGCTGACCAAATTTTTTATTATCACTGATGATATCAGGATTGGCTAAAGAAACACCCAGGTCATGAAATCTAGCCTCTATGGCATCCAGTTTATCGAGCATGGTTGAAATTGGCTGGCAAAATTAGCGATTGAAAGCCAATAAGAACAGGGGACACAGTATTTTAGATGCGCCATGGCGTACAGGAAATTGAAAGCAGATAAAATTTTTGATGGATACCGGTTTGTTTCAGATCAGGTGCTGATACTTGATGGAGAACAGGTGGTGGACCTCGTTCCTCACGACCATGCGGATACAGATGTTACTCATTATCCCGGCCTTCTCACACCAGGTTTTATCAATTGTCATTGCCACCTGGAATTGAGCCATATGAAAGGTAAGATTCCGGAACATACTGGCCTCGTAGATTTCGTTTACCAGGTGGTTTCAAGCAGAGATGATTCCGAAGCCACTATTTTATCTGCCATCTCAAAAGCAGAGCATGAAATGTTACAAAATGGCATAGTTGCCGTAGGAGATATTTGTAATAACAGGAGCACAATAGAACAGAAAAGTAAACAAAGACTTCGCTATTATAATTTTATTGAAGCCAGCGGATGGCTTCCCTCCGTGGCACCAACGCGTTTGGAAAAAGCAAAACTTCTTATTGACCAGTTTACCCTGTCCCAATTACAAAATCCTGACCACATTTCTATTGTTCCCCATGCACCTTATTCAGTTTCTGAACAACTATGGGAATTTTTGAAACCTTATTTTGAAAACAGGGTAGTAAGTATCCATAACCAGGAAACTTCTTTTGAAGATGATTTTTTTTTATCGGGAACCGGTGATTTTCAAAGGATGTATCAATTGATGAAGATGGACAATTCCCACTTCCTGCCCACTGGGTTATCCAGCCTAAGGTCTTATTTTCACCACCTTTCCCATGCTTCTAACATTCTGCTTGTTCACAACACTTTTACCCGGCCTGGGGACGTTGATTATATTAAAGATCAAATGAAAAAAGCCGCTCATCCTCCTTCGGTTTTCTTTTGTATTTGTGCCAATGCCAATCTTTATATCGAAAACGCGCTGCCTCCGGTTGACACCCTATCTGCTGCAGCGTGCACCATGGTTTTAGGTACAGACAGCCTCGCCAGCAACTGGAGGCTTGATATTTTATCTGAAATAAGAACCATCAGAAAAAATTTTCCATCCATAGCCGTGGAAGAACTACTTCAGTGGGCTACCCTCAATGGAGCAAAAGCTTTGCAGATGGAGGATACACTGGGAAGTTTTGAAAAAGGGAAAAGACCCGGCGTGGTTTTGATGTGTGAAGAAGATTTGTCTTTTCTTCAAATGTTATGACCAACCCTCAATTCATCATTTCACGCAGCACAGGTAGTGTTCTCATTTGTCCGAAATCGGAAATGTGCAATGCGTAGTATTCTTCCAGAGCATGCAGGATTCTTCTTCGTGCCTGCTGATTCAGCAACACGGACTCCAACTCTTGCGGCTGCATGATCTTCAGGATGTGGGAAACAGAAGCTGCTTCCAGGTCCTGCAGATAGTGGGTATGTACAGGCTGATTTTCTACAAATGTTCCTTCCTGCATATCCAGGTAATGAAATGCTAGAGAAAATTCATCACTGATTCGAAAACCAAAAAAAACAGCAACATGAACAGCAAAGAATATCGCGAAATTGGCAGTTACTTTTTCATTAGCCACATCAAGGTGGTGCAGGGCATCTTCGGCGAAATAATATAAATCCGGATTGGCTTCCGGCTGTTTCAGGCATTTGCTCATCAGTTCTACCATAAAGAGAGCCACCGCATTTTTTCTAATATCGGAAAGCAGATGCTGGTACAGGTATCCCCACCTATATTCCTTTAACCGCTGCAGGTTCTTCAATTCATTGTGATAGGCTTCCAGCTCTAAAATGGCAGAAGGCTGGAACATGACGGCTTTGGTGCTTCCGTTTTTGCTGGTGGTGCGTACTCCATTTACAAGGTAAGATTGAAGACCATGCAACTCCGTGAACATGGTTACTACCAAACTGGTTTCACCATATTTGACGGTGCGGAGAACGATTCCTTTTGTTTTACTGATCACCGGTTATTTATTTGTTCATGGAGCATGAAAACAGTTATAATTGATCCTGCATGGTCCAGGCATCAACAAGGCAATTCAGGAGATCATGAGGTAATTGATCAGTTGATCAACACAATTTTGGCCACCACCTTTTCCTGTTTCGTTTCATCCGTTGCCATCACTAAATAAACTCCTGAGGCTGCCTGGTGTCCTTTGTAGTCTTTCCCATTCCAGGTGGCCTGGCTGCCTAGAGAAACAGTTTGATATACTAATCTTCCATTGGTTTCTGTGATTCTTACCCTGCTGTTTTCGGGCAAACCTCTTATGCCAATGGTCCCATTGAATGCCGGTGGAACCGGGTTAGGATATACCATTACCTGATTTTTTGTTTCACCAGCTTCTGTAGCAGAACCCCTGAAAGAAATGAGACCTTTTACTGTGGCAAAAAAAACTTCTCCTGTAGCACCATCAATGGCAATAGTCCTGATGTCATTGCTAAGCAACGGACTATTATCCTCAGTGAAGTGCGACAGCACCTGGTCGCCATCAGCAGACACTAGCCATGCCCCGCTGGAAGTAGCCATCCATTTTCTGTTGGCTCCATCAACAGCGATACTACGCACTTCCTGACCTTTGAATAAGTAATTGGCAAAATTGCCTTCGTTAATAATGGGCCATATGGCTTCACAACCATTGCTAAAAGTTTCCTGGGCACATTGAACCACACCCACTCCATCTGAGGTTCCCACCCATATATAACCACTTTTATCTTTAGCAATGGAGAGGACTTCACTGGAGGGTAAATTTCCCTGGCCCTTGCCAGCCCTTAAAAGTTTCCAGGTGTCATCATTTGGGTTATCAATGGTATGATGATCATCAAAAAACACCAGTCCATTGCCTTTGGGGGAAACGATCCATTTTTTTCCTGTATCATCAATCACGATCTGTGAGAGGGCATTCAAATTCAGTAGAAAAGGTGAACTGAATGAATGCCACGTTCCATTACTTTTCAATACATGCAAGGGTTGGCTGGAGCCAAAATTGGATAACCACAGATTATTTTCCTGATCGAATGCCAGTCCGGAAACCCTGTAACTGCCAGGATCGCCAATAGTGGCGCCAATTGGCGACTGTTGCTTGAAGATTTCTAACTGGTTATTTTTCATGAGGTGAAGGAGGCTTCCGCCATAGGAACCTGCCCAGGCAGATGCATCCCTGGGATCAATGGCTACAGTAATGAAATCCAGCAGGGAATCCAGCTGCGCATGATTAGCCTGATTGTAATTGATCCATGCTCCATCGGAAAATCTGAAAATTCCATCTCGGTTATACTGGTATGTCCAGGCATCACTGACACTTCCTGCTGTTGCATACAGCACGTGGTTGGCAATACTAATACCACCAAGTACTATTCCTCCCGGAGCATTCAAAGTAAACTTTTCAAAGTTATTGCCTGTCCAATGAGAAAGTCCGCCATAAAGGTCAGCTACCCAAAAAGTGTTATTGACACTTATGGCATTTTTTGGAAAGGAAATAACACCGGGCTGTTTCAGCGTTGTCATTATTGATCCATCTGGATTCAGTACCACCACTTTGCTATCTCCATTAGTTTGCCTCTGGCAAATCAATAACTTATTTTCAGAAACACTAGCAGAAATTACCGGCCATCCATTAGCAAAAAACAAACTCCATGAATTTCCATTATCCTGAAAAAGAGAATCATTTTGAAGTACAAATGTTTTGGATGATAACACCATTACGCCTTTTGCCGGCGCGGCGGGTAGTCCATTGTTTCCCGATAAATTTAGCCAGTTGTGATAATCAGCCGCATTAGCATTGACGGACGTTTTTTTAAGGCCTTCTTCAGTAGCCGCGTAAAAAAAACCATTGTTTTTGGAGAACCCATAGCATTTTACATAATTACCGGCTTTCCCGATCAACCAGGTTTCCTTTACTTCGTATTTTAATGCATCCAGTACGATGATCCCAAGTCCTGTGGATAAGTAACAGCGGCTGTTATCAGGATCAATATGATAGATGTTTTTATCACCGGAAATAGTTTCCCTTTTCAGATCAGCCAGGTGGTGGATCCCTTTTTCATCGATTACATCGATATTACTATTGGAATAAGCAATGAATAATTTATGGGATAACAAGTCGAACCTGGTGGCAGCAATTCCGGTTTCACTCAAACCGGAAACTTTACTGATACGTTCTGTTTCATAACTGTTCCTGTCAACACTCAACAGGCTATAAGGGGAAGCGGCATAAATTTTTTTGTCTGATGCGGTCACATCTAAAGTGCTCCCATAAGGTAAATGTTCTCTCCACATACCGATAGCAGGAAAGGTGTTTTGAGCAAAGGAAACCATATTGGTTAGCAGCAAAAACAGGATGCAGATTCTCACTTTTCAAAGCTAAGAGATATGCAGGTAAGTTGGGGGTTGTGATAGTATATAAGTTGGTTAATAAGTGATCCTTAGGGAATAAATAATCATGTCCTAATTGTCAACCATCAGGATTCATCGCCAGCTGCAGCCTGAATAGATCACTTCTTTCTTTTTGTCTCTTTTGGCCGCTTAGCTTTTCTTTGCGCAAATTCGATGCTATGTGGGGATCACTTGCCCGTATAATTTTACGATTTGGTTATTTGTGGCTGGTTGTTCTTCTGGCACTGACGGCCTATTTAGGCTGGGAAGCCAGTCAGGTTAAATTGAGCTATGAATTCTCCAGGGCCATTCCAACTGACAATCCCAAATACCGGATCTACCAGGAATTCAGAAGGAAATTCGGTGAAGATGGAAATCTTCTGGTGGTAGGTATTCAAACCAACGATATTTTTCAACAGGAAGTATTCCGGGATTATGTGGATTTGGCCCGTGCATTGAAAAAGTCAAAAGGTGTTACGGATGTGGTTTCAGTTCCTTCAGCTATCAATCTTTTGCGCGTGGAAGCCACTGAAAAACTTCAGGCGATTCCCATTTTCCCTGAGGCTATAGCAACACAGGAACAACTTGACAGCTGTAAAAGGGTATTTCTCAGCCTTCCTTTTTACAGGGGCCTGCTCTACAACGAATCTACCGGTGCCTGGCTGATGGGAGTAAAGATCAATGGAGAAATATTGAATTCACCACAACGTACAGGGGTGGTGAATGCAATCGTCCAGCTCACGGAAAACTTTGGCAATAAACATCACCTGGAGGTTCACCTAAGCGGGCTTCCTTTGATCCGAACCAAACTGGCCGACCGGATTCAAAAAGAAATGAGATGGTTCCTTATTGGTTCCGTGTTATTGTCCGCGCTGATCCTCCTATTATTCTTCCGTTCTCTGGGAGCTACCCTCCTTTCACTGGCGGTGGTGATCATTGGAGTGATCTGGAGTATGGGCATACTTCATTTACTGGGATACAAGATCACACTCCTGACAGCGCTGATTCCACCCCTGATTGTTGTCATTGGAATTCCGAATTGTATATATTTTCTCAATAAATACCACACTACTTACCGGGAGGAAAAAAATAAGGAGGAAGCATTGGTGAAAATGATCACTAAAATGGGTGTGGTCACGTTATTCTGTAATATCGCTGCTGCTATTGGTTTTGCGGTTTTTGCTCTCACCAAGAGTGCAATCCTCCAGGAATTCGGCATGGTGGCCGGTATCAGCATCATGTTGCTTTTTGTAATTTCTCTCCTCCTGATTCCCTTCGTATTGAAAGTTTTACCCGTACCAAAAGACAGGCATATTCAATACCTGGATAATGCGCGACTTCAAAGATGGCTGGACAGACTTGAATTTTGGTCACTCAACCATCGGAGGCTTATTTTTATCATTACTTCTATCATTTTATTGGCGTCTGTAGCGGGCATATTCCGTTTGAAAAGCGTGGGTTATATAGTGGATGATCTTCCGAAAACAGATAAGATCTATACCGACCTGAAATTTTTCGAACAACATTTCAGGGGGGTGATGCCACTGGAGATCGTAGTGGATACGAAAAAAAAATATGGTGTTACCCGCAACCTGGTGAACCTAATGAAGATCGATTCGCTGTCTCAATACCTGGCTTCCAAGGATTATATAGGCAAACCGCTTACGATCACGGAAGGGTTAAAGTTCGCGAAACAGGGTTTTTTTGAAGGTGACAGTGCTTATTTTATCATGCCGGGAGAAAATGATCTTATCGCGATGAAGCCTTACCTGGCTGGTAATGGCGATACCAGTGCCGCTACCAATTCGTTTACCAAGCTGGTATCATCTTTTATGGATAGCAATAAGCAGGAAGCCCGGATCAGTGCCAATATGAAAGATGTGGGAAGCGTAAGACTGCCACTTATTTTAGATAGCGTGAAACAACGGGCTGCTGAATTATTCGACAGTGCAAAATATTCCGTTCAACTTACGGGAACCAGCGTCACTTTTTTGGAAGGCACACGGTTTATCATAAATGGCTTGAAGGAAAGTATACTGTGGGCTTTCCTGCTCATTACACTCTGCATGCTTTACCTGTTTAAATCCTGGCGTATTTTATTGTGTTCCCTATTGCCTAATATCATCCCTCTGATCATTACAGGAGGTGTAATGGGGTGGGTAGGCGTTCCTTTGAAACCCTCCACCGTTCTGGTTTTCAGTGTGGCTCTTGGTATTGCCATAGATATTACCATCAGGTTCCTGGTCAATTTTAAACAACAGTCGAATCCGGATGTGGACCCCCAAAAAACTGTAATTGAAACCATTCATTCCACCGGACTCAGCATCATTTATACATCCATTGTTCTGATCGCTGGTTTCGTGATATTTTGTTTTAGTGGATTTGGGGGAACGAAAGCTTTAGGATGGCTGACCTCCTTAACTCTTATTACGGCCACAGCAGCCAACCTGGTGTTACTTCCAGCGCTTCTTCTTACATTTTATCGAAGAAAATGAGCGGCGGAATGATCACATTTTATCATTTAATTTTTGAATCCGGGGAGAATTGAATAGAGGGATCCGACTATTTTGTGCAGCTTTTGAGAAGTAGAGTTTGTCTGTCTTCAGCATGGTTCATCAGATGGATGAACACCCATTCCTAAAAATCAAATTACCATATCAAACAAATTTTATAAACCATATGCACATGAGAAAATTTTTATTCCTTATTTCCATGCTGGTGCTAACCACCCTACAGTTGTGGGCGCAGCGTACCGTAACTGGAAGGGTTACAGATGAGCGCAACAACCCACTTCCCAATGTTTCCGTGTTAGTTAAAGGAACTAATACCGGCACTATCTCCAAAGAAGACGGTGCTTTTTCCCTGGTAGTTCCTCCCAATGGAAAGACGCTTGTTTTTTCCTTTACTGACATGGCTTCCAAAGAAGTGACTATTGGGAAAGAGACTGAATTCAATGTGGCTCTTACTGCAGCACAGAAAGACTTACAGGAAGTGGTAGTAACCGCCTTTGGAATCAGGCGCGATAAAAAAGCGCTAGGATATGACGTCAGCCAGTTGAGTACACAGCAATTGACACAGGCACATACCACCAATATTACCAACGCCCTTTCTGGAAAAATTGCAGGTGTTCGGGTAAGTGGTAGCGGTGGATCTTTTGCAGGTTCCAGCATCATCATTCGCGGTTACAATACTTTTACGGGTTCTAACCAGCCGTTAATTGTAATTGATGGTATTCCTATTGATAACAGCGGGGGTGGCAATTCCTTACAGGTCGGACCTACCAACTCCAACAGAGCCATTGATATCAACCAGGAAGACATTGAAACCATCAGCGTGTTGAAAGGTCCTTCCGCAGCCGCCCTTTATGGCTCAAGAGCTGCCAATGGGGTGATCCTGATTACCAGTAAAAAAGGGAGAGCAGGACAGAAAAATAATGTCCAGTTTTCTTCCAGCTACCAGATAGAGCAGGTAAATCGTTACCCGGATTACCAGAATACTTATGCGCAGGGTCTTGGAGGCAATTATATTTATAACACCAGTAGTTCATGGGGTCCAGAAATTAAAGGTCAGACAGTAAATGCTTACAATCCATTAACAGACCTGGCCGACAGACCTGAGGTACTGCAGGCATATCCCAATAATGTGCGCGACATTTTCCAGAATGGGTCCAACTGGCAGAACAATATCAGCTTCAGTGGCGGTTCAGAAAAAAATACGTTCCGTCTTTCATATGGATACCTGCGTAATGAAGGCATTTTACACAACAACCTGCTCAACAGGCATAACATTACTTTTAATACTTCTTCCCGGGTCAGCAACCGGCTGACAGCTTCCCTATCCGGTACCTACACCAACAACTTTTCCAAAAGAACACAGCAGGGTAATCAGTTGAGCAATCCTTTATTCAGGGGATGGTTCACTCCAAGGAGTTACAACCTAACAGGCCTTAGTTATGAAGATGCTCTTGGTAACCAGCGCTATCCTATGGGTGAGGACAACCCTTACTGGACCATTAAGAACAACCGGTTTAATGATGAAATCAACCGTCTATTCGGAAGTATCGGTTTCAATTTAAAACTCACTTCGTGGTTGCAGGCTGACTATAAACTGGGAACCGACCAATTTTCCACTTTCCGTCATGGCTATGACCAGATTGGAGCCAGGGGACAAGCCAATACCAATGCAGGCGGAGCCGGAGCTGTTTCTGAAACGAGAAACCAGTTCCGCAGTTTCAATTCCAATTTCTACTTCACCGCCAATAAAAGTTTTGGCAACTTCAACATGGTAGCTATTGCCGGTAATGAGGTCAGCCAAAGTTTCAACCGCACCGCTACCTCCACCGGGCGCGGCCTGATCATCAGGAATTTTGACCAGATCAATAACACTACTACCATAGCTACTCCTTCTGTTGGATCTACTAAATTCAGATTGGTGGGTGTATATGGTGACCTGACCCTCGGATATAAAAGTATTGCCTCCGTGGATGCAACAGTCAGAAGTGATTATTCATCTACTTTTAAATTGGATCGCAATAATTATGTATATCCTTCAGTTTCAGTGGCCCTTAACGTTACTGAATTAATACCTACCTTAAAAAACAGCGTGATAGAGAATATTAAGTTCCGTGCTAATGCGGCCAGGGTTGGAAAGGCAGGAACAGATTTCATTTATTCAACTGATTCTTACTTTACAGGTGCTTCCTCTGCAGATGGATTCGGTCCACAAATACTGTATCCATTTAACGGACTCCAGGCATTTACGCTTAGTAACAGCTCCGGCAATGCTTTGTTAGGTCCGGAATTTACCAATAACAAAGAGATCGGAACTGAACTTGCCTTTTTCAAAAATAGAGTGAGCATCGAAGCCACCATATATCACCAGAAATCCACTGACCTCATCTTTGCTGTTCCTGTCTCCGCAGGTTCCGGCATCACAGGGGTGATACAGAATGCAGGTGACCTTTCTACCAAAGGCGTAGAACTTGGACTCAATGTTACCCCGGTGAAATCGAAACTGATCACCTGGGATATCAATGCCAACTTTACCAAATTCAAATCCAAGGTTGACCGGTTAGCAGTTGGAGTTCAGAATATCTTCCTGGGAGGTTTTGTCACCCCCAATATCAGGCTGGTTCAAGGTGATGAATTTGGTCAGATCTACGGTAATGCTTATCAGCGCGACCCCAAATCAGGAAAAATTATTGTAGGCGCCAACGGGCTTCCATTGATTACCAGTGGGGTACAGAAAATAGGCAATCCCAATCCCAAATACCTGATTGGTGTTACTAATACGGTGAGCATTAAAGGTTTTGCTCTTTCTTTCTTGATCGATTATAAAAAAGGAGGGGATATCTATAGCCGGAATATTGCAGACCTTCAAAGAAATGGCGTGGCGAAAGAAACGGCAGAATTTCCAAGGTTTGATGCTGCAGGGCAACCTACCACACCTTATCTTTTTGATGCGGTATATACCAACGGTCAACCCAATACCACTAAAGTTACAGCTGAGCAATATTTTGGCAACAGTGGTAAATATGCTGCTGCCGAAGGGTTTATTTATGAAACCACCTGGTTCCGGCTTCGGGAAGCTTCGCTTGGATATGATCTACCGGCCTCAGTGACCAAAAGAACACCATTTGGAAACGCGCAGTTCAGTGTTTTCGGCAGAAATCTTTACCTGAGGGCGCCTCATTACCCACACCTGGATCCGGAACAGAATGTATTGGGTGTGAATAATGCCCAGGGCCTTGAATTTAATTCATTACCTCAAGTGAGGTCCATGGGTGTTTCTCTAAAATTGGCATTTTAACCTATAAAATAACATACATGAATTTCAATAGTTTTAAAAAAGCGGCCATCATCTTTGCTGGAATTGCGGTGGCCAGCTCGTGTAAAAAGTTTTTGGATATCAATCATGACCCGGACCGTATTCTTTCCACCAATGCGCCGGTTGCACAGTTGCTCACTTCTGCTGAAATGAACCTCGCGTTCGAAGGCGGCAGCGACTTATTCCGATACACCTCCCTGATCGCACAGCAGATTTCCGGACAGGCCTCTCAGCCTAACCAGACTTATGAATATGACCGGTATAATATTACAGGAAGTGATGAGAATAATGTGTGGAGTAGCATTTTCGCAACTACCCTGAATGACCTCGAATTGATCATCCAGCAGTCAGCAGCTAATGGAAGCCCTAATTATTCCGGTGTTGCTAAAATTCTGAAAGCGTATGAGTATTCATTACTGGTGGATACTTTTGGTGATGTACCTTATTCGGAAGCACAGCAACTGGACAAAAATACCAAGCCAAAGTACGACGATGACGCTGTCATTTACCCAAAACTCATCCAGCTTCTTACCGAGGCTATCGCTGAAGTAAGTAATACGAACAGCAACCTGGTTCCGGGTTCCAATTCGCTGATTTTCCCAGGGAGTTTTTCTACTACTAAAAACAACTGGATCAAACTGGCCAACACCCTCAAGCTTCGTTTGTTCCTTCATTACAGTAAACTCGACCCGGCTTTTACACTCGCGCAGATTACTACCCTGGTAAATAGCGGCGCCCCGTTTATGGCTTCCAATGCGGATAATTTTTCCATGGCGTTTAATAATTTAGCCAATCAGCGAAATCCCTACGCGCAGTTTGAAACCAGCAGGCCTAATTATCTTTTTGCCAATGCATCTATAGTGGATCTGATGAATGCAAAAGCAGATCCTCGCAGGGCCAGTTATTTTACGGCATTTCCTTATGGTTCCAATACTTATAAAGGTGTTTTACCTGGTGATGCACCTACCGTAAACTACAGCAGGATACATACTTTCCTTCGTGGAGCAGCCACAGGTACGCCCACGCCAAATGCACAGGGAGGTATCACTGCATCGTCTTTAACATACAGTGGAACAGCCCCGGTTAGAATGGTCACTTTTGCCGAATATAATTTTATCCGCTCTGAAGCAGCGCTCAGGGGCGCCCCTGGAGATGCACAGGCATTTTTTACTGCAGGCATCACTGCTTCCATGCAGGAGGCCGGAGTTTCAGCCGCCAGCATCGCTACTTATCTGGCCGCAAATGGAACACTTGCAGGCACCTTTGATCAAAAACTAAAACAGATCATTGAAGAAAAGTACGTGGCACTTTTTGGAGTGTCTGTAGAACCCTGGACAGATTACCGCAGAACCGGATATCCTTTGTTAACCGCGCCTTCCAACAGGATGACATCTGTGACGAATATTCCAAGGTCTTTGTTCCTTCCCCAATCGGAGATCGACCTGAATCCCAATGCCCCGGCACAAAAATCTGCCGATTTACAATCCAGGGTTTTCTGGGATAAATAATGGAAGAAGAACTCAATTTTTTAAGAAAAGGCTACCTCATAGGTAGCTTTTTCTTTACCACTTTAGTAATTATTTATTTCAAATAATTGATTCAAAACAAAAGTTGACAACTTTTCAATTTCATCCCTGTACATTCGTGCAGCAATTCAATAATGAAATTGTCTTAGTGCAACAGCCATAGACGTTACCCGATTTCGTATCCCCTTGTAATACCCGGCTCACTTTTTACACACATAATAATTTAAACACATGAGAAGATTTCTATTCTTTTTAATGGGCTTGATGCTTGTTTCATTACAGCTTCTGGCACAAGGCAACCGTACCGTTTCTGGAAAGGTAACGGACGAAAAGGGCATGGGCATTTCCAATGCCAATGTTATAGTAAAAGGAACCACCACAGGAACAGTAACTAGTAACGATGGCAATTTCTCACTGAGTGTTCCTGCCAAAGCAAAGACGTTGGTTGTTTCATTTATAGGACTGGGCGACAAAGAAATTTCTTTGAACAACGCTACCCAGTACAATGTAACGCTGTCTACGACTTCTAAAAATGACCTGGAAGAAGTGGTGGTGGTAGGATATGGCACACAGAAAAAAGTGAATATCACCGGTTCAGTAGCTACAGTAAAATCAAAAGACATTGAAAACAAACCGTTTTCTTCTGTTGACAAGGCCTTACAGGGTCAGGTAGCAGGGTTGCAGTCAGTGGCAGCCTCCGGGCAGCCGGGCGCAAGCCAGGCAATTATCATCCGCGGATTGAGTTCCATCACGGCCAGTACCGCACCTTTATGGGTGATTGATGGTGTGCCCGTCAATACAGGTGACGCCTCCCGGTTACAAACTACAGCAAACCTGTTGAGTACCCTGAATCCAAATGATATTGAAAGTATTTCTGTATTAAAGGACGCCGCTTCACAATCCATTTATGGAAGCCGGGCCGCCAATGGCGTTATTGTAGTAACCACTAAAAAAGGTAGGTCCGGTAAAACAGTGCTAAGATTTGACACCGAGGTGGGACAAAGTGATATCGCTTACCGTAATAATGAATACAAACCTTTAAATTCCCAGCAATATTTCGACATTACCAGGGAAGGCCTGGTGAATCTGGGAGTAAGCACCGCAACACTTAATTCCACACTGGCCGGACTGGGTTTTGGCAATGGTGTAGACTACAACTGGTATGATGCTGTAACAAGGAAAGGCAACCAGCAGCAGTTTAACCTGAGTGCGAGCGGAGGAAATGAAAAGACTACATTTTATTTATCTGGTGGTCAGTTTTTCCAGGAAGGAACCACCATTAACTCCAAACTGAAAAGAACCAATGGAAATATCAGGGTGGTGCATAAAGTAAATGACAAGTTCACTTTGAATGCCAACATTAATGGTGGATATGTAAATCAAAGAGCTCCGCTTGCTGGTGGCGCATTTGGTAATCCTGTTCTATCCTCCTATTTCCTTTTGCCCTCAAGGCCTGCCTACAATCCAGATGGCACTTATAATTTTACCAGCCTGGGTGGCTTGCACAATACAGTGGCACTGAGCAAAATTGATAAAAGATTTTTACGCGAAGTAAGTATGAGAGGAAGCTTTACCGGAGAATATAAGATCCTGAGCAACCTCCGTTTTAAAACCGCGTATGGTGCCGACTTTAATTTACTCGAAGAAGACCAGTATAATAATCCTTTCCATGGCGATGGTAAAGCCTCCAACGGAAGGGCATTTTCTTATTATACCAGGTATTTCAACTGGGTGTGGACCAATACCCTCGACCTTCAGCAAAACCTTACTACCAATGGAGACCTCTCTCTCAATGCGCAGGCAGGTTATGAAAGTCAAAAATCCTCTTCTTATTTTTCTTCACTACAGAGCCAGGACTTTCCTCCTACTTTATTGTTGACTTATCCTGCTGCAGGTGCACGGCCTACTACCGCATCAGCCACCATTTCTGATTATACTTTTCTTTCTTCATTCGGTTCTGCCAATATCAATTTTCAAAACCGGTATGTGATATCAGGAAGTTTCCGTCGCGATGGTTCTTCCCGGTTTGGTGCCAAAAACAAATATGGCAACTTCTGGTCAGTTGGAGCCACCTGGAACATAGACAGGGAAGCATTTATGAAAAATGTTGCCTTCATCAGCCAGTTGAAAGTGAGGAGCTCTTATGGAATTAATGGAAATGCTGGGATCGGTAACTATGATGCACCGCCATTATATGGATATGGTGCCAATTACAACCAGTCTCCTGGAAGCTTCCCTTCCAACGTAGGAGATTCCAACCTCACCTGGGAGTTGAATAAACCTTTCAACCTCGGCCTCGATTTTAGTATTTTAAAAAACCGTCTAAATTTCAGCGGCGACTATTACGTACGGAAATCCGAAGACCTGTTACTGGATGTGCCTTTATCCCGCACTTCTGGTTTCACTACTGCAAAAAGAAATATCGGCGCCCTGGAAAATCGCGGTGTGGAACTTACTTTGAATGCGGTTCCCATACTTGCCAAAAACTTCAGCTGGGATATCAATTTCAATTTTGCGCATAATAAAAACAAAATTACCAGCCTCCCCAATGGAAGTGATATCGCTGATGGTAATTTTATCATCCGGGTAGGTCAATCCTATAGAACCTTCTTTCTAAGGGAATATGCAGGCGTGGATCCGGCCAATGGAGATCCGCTCTGGTATACCGACGGAACTCATGCCACGAAAACGAATGTATACCCTCCTGCTGCCTCCCGCGCTTTGTTGGGTAATGCCCTGCCAAAATATTTTGGAGGCTTCACCAATACTTTTACTATTCATGGTTTCACTCTCGAAGCACAGCTTTATTATAATTTCGGCAATTATGTGTATGATACCTGGGGTTCCTATTATTTAGGCGCGGGGTTTGGTGCCACGTTCAACAAGGTGGCCAGGGTTCTTAACCGGTGGCAAAAGCCAGGGGATGTTACAGACATTCCAAAATATATTTACAACGGCAACAAAAGTTTTCAGAGTGCTTCCACATTTTTCCTGAACCAGGGCGATTTTGTCAGGTTAAGAAATATTCAGCTTGGATACAACGTTCCGAAAAACATGTTATCTAAAATAAGAATGTCGAATGCATTCGTGTATGTAAGGGGAACCAATTTGTGGACTTGGGTAAAAGACGATCATCTTCCTTTCGATCCTGAACAGGGAAGCGCAAGTGCCTCTAATTTGAATGTATTTATTCCCAAAACACTAACGGTTGGTTTAAACCTTTCATTCTAAACAAATTAATTTCTAATGATGAAGAAGATATTTCAATATAAAGTGTTGCTGGTATTCGTTTTGGTGAGTTTAGGATCCTGCAAAAAAAGTTTCCTTGAACTCAATCCGCCTACTTCCCTCACACCGGGGCAGGCGTTAGGTTCTGAAGCCGATTTATTAGTAGCGCTCCGCGGAGCTTATGCTGGATTGAGGAATGTGGACCTTTATGGAAGAACTGTGCCTGTGCTCGGCGATATCATGGCGGATAACGCTTACCAGCATACGCTGAATACCAACAGGTATACGCTTTTCAATAATTATACTTTCAATACCACAGACGGTAATGTTCTTGGTTTCTGGACTTCAGCCTACAACGTCATACTGAGGGCTAATAACGTCATCAATTCGCCAATAGCCACCACGGTCAACATCAGTCAGTACAGGGGAGAAGCTTATGCCATCAGGGCGCTCGCATATTTTACCCTGGTCAGGTATTTCGCCAGACCTTATACAGATAATCCGAATGGGTTGGGTGTTCCTATCGTGACCACTTATGACGCTAACTTCAAACCTGCAAGAAGTACAGTGGCAGAAGTATACACACTCATCCTTTCAGATCTGACGCAGGCCTATAACCTCATGACTAAATTTACCAACTCGTCTCAGTTCAGTAAATACGCTGCCAGGGGTCTGGCGGCAAAAGTTTACCTCACACAGGGTGATAAGGCCAATGCTAAAACAGCAGCGCTGGATGTTATTGCCAATGGAGGTTTTACCCCATTAACAACAGCCAATCACGCTGCTTATTGGGCCGATGGAGCCATCAGAACAGATAAGCTGGAAACCCTTTTTGAGGTTTCTTCAGATGCTGTAGCCAATCTCGCATTCGACGCCCTTTCTTACCTATATAGTCAGA
Source organism: Flavisolibacter sp. (assembly GCA_031365785.1). GTDB lineage: Bacteria > Bacteroidota > Bacteroidia > Chitinophagales > Chitinophagaceae > Flavisolibacter. The sequence continues at coordinate 16,449 of JANLYU010000178.1, forward strand.
ATGGAAACTATGGGGACCTGGTTGTTGCAGATGACCTCTATGCCAAGTTCGCCGCAGCGGATGTGCGTCGAAGTTTATACCCTAATGTTCCCAGACCCGCCACGCCTCCAGGTCCTGTGGTTACGACAGTGAATAAGTTTCCTGTGATCAGTGGAGATGTCAGCGATACTAAAGTTTTGCGTTTGAGTGAAATATATTTAATTGCCGCTGAGGCATCTCTGCCAGCCGATGAAACAGGGGCCAAGACCTATGTCAATTTTATTACAAGCAGGAGAGGAGCACCAGCGATCACTTCTACAGGTGCACAGCTTTTTGAAGATATTATTGACGAACGGAGAAAAGAACTGGCTTTTGAAGGTGACAGGTACATGGACCTCATGCGTTTAAAAAGGGATGTGGTGCGGAGCGCCAATTATCCATCAGCCGCCAGGGTTATTCCATATACCAATTACAGAAGGATCTTGCCGATTCCTCAATCTGAACTAGATGCGAATGAAAATATCAGAGGACAGCAGAATCCTGGGTATTAATTATTAGGATAAATAAAGACTGCCAAACGGCAGTCTTTATTTATTGCACTCGCTACTGGCCGGTTTCAACGACTAATTTCGCCGGTTCACGGATAAAGTATAAATAATTTGATTCTGTCTTTTACTTTGTGCATATTGAATCATTCAGCTTTTGAACGATTCTTTATTCGTCCCCCTGATACCTCTTGCCAATCGTAGCATGTTATTTTAAATTCAATAAAAATGAAGAAACCATTACTCCTGCTGGGTGTATTGTTAATTACATTATTTGCCATTGCGCAAAACCGCACTATCTCCGGAAAAATCATAGACGAAAAGGGAAATGCAGTACCTAACGCATCCATTCTGGTAAAAGGTACAGCTATTGGTACCACTACATCAGGCGACGGTAGCTTTTCCATCAATGTCCCGCAAAACTCAAAAACCATTCTGGTTTCCTCTACGGGATTCACTTCCACGGAGATCAATACGGTCAATAAAACTTCCGTGAATGTGAAACTAATCAGTGCAGATGCAGCACTGGAAGAAGTGGTGGTGGTTGGATATTCCACTGTGAATAAGAGAAACCTGACTGGTGCCGTAACCAAGGTATCTGCCAAGCAAATTGAAAACAGGCCGGTGACCAGCTTTGACCAGGCTCTTACAGGCAAAGCGGCCGGTGTTCAGATCAATACTTCTTCTGGTCTGGTAGGAGATAATGTGATTATCAGGGTGCGCGGAGCCGCGTCCCTGGGAAATAGCAGCCAGCCGCTGATCATCATTGATGGAATTCCTGTAACACAGGGAAATGTGGGACAGTTGTACAATCCTGCCAATGCGCTCTCTGATATTAATCCCAATGACATCGAATCTGTGGAGGTGCTCAAGGATGCTGCTTCAGCCTCAATATATGGTTCAAGGGGTGCTGCCGGGGTCATTCTGATTACGACAAAAAAAGGAAAAGCAGGCAGCAATAGGGTGAATTATGATGGGTACTATGGAAGTACTCAACCTTCCAGCAGGATGCAAGTTTTGCACGCAGCTGATTATACTTCTATTATTAATAAAATGCGATCCAATGCCGGACTTTCAGATGTGATCAAGTACGGCGATTTCAATGGAGACGGTGTACCTGACATCGTGGATACAGACTGGCAGAAAGAAGTGTTCAGGAACGGTTCTACACAAAACCATAATGTTTCCATGTCTGGTGGAACCAATAAATCGACTTACTATACTTCACTGAGCTACCTCGATTATAATAATTATATCATCAATAACCGCTTGCGCCGCGCTACTGCAAGATTAAATATTACTACCAAGGCAACCGACTGGTTGACCTTCGGTGTAAACACACAATTCGCGCGTGGCTTTCAATATGGTCTTGGCTCAGGTACCGGTGGAGCTGCATCCGGTATACCGTTAGGCCCCTTGCGTTACTATCCTAATGTACCAGTGAGGGATGCTACCGGCAAGTTTTACCTGGCACAGGGAGGTAATACCTTAACCGTAGGTGTGATTCCAAATCCAGTAGCGGTTTTGTTATCCAATTATGATAACTATGACACTCGGAGGTTCCTGGCATCTGCCTATGGCGAAATTCAATTCATCAAAGGTTTGAAGTTTAAATCCCAATATAATATCGATTACAGGCTTGGGTTAGATGACCAGTTCTGGAGCCCCGAAGTAGGTGATGGTGCCGGACTGGCTGGTGTAGCCCAGAATGTAGATGATGAAAACAGGAACTGGAGTTGGTTCAACACCCTGAATTATAATAAGCGTTTTGGAAAACATGATATAGGAGTGCTGGGAGGTATTGAGTATACAAAAAGGATCAACCATTATATTTATGCCTCAGGCATTGGCATCAAAGACCGCGCTCTGTTACTGTTAACCACCTCCAATTATACTTCAGTAAGTGCTGATGAAGGATTTGGGGAGAATGCACTGGCTTCTTATTTCGGAACCGTGAACTATGGTTTCGCTAATAAATATTTATTATCAGGTACGATGCGCGCTGATGCGTATTCTGCGTTTGGAAGGAATAACCAGACCGGTTATTTCCCTTCTGCTTCAGTGGCCTGGAGAGTGTCTGAAGAAAATTTTTTCAATGGATTGAAAAAAAATATCACCGACCTGAAGTTCCGGGGTAGTTATGGTGTTACCGGCAATGGTGCTGTTGGTAACTATACCGCATTTCCCTCCTATGCTTCTGTTGGTTATGCGGAATTGCCCGGTGCGTCAGCTATTAGTTTGAACAATTCAGGAAACAGGGATCTGAGATGGGAAAGACTGGACCAGATGGACATTGGTATGGATATGAACCTTTGGGACAGGATAACGATCAATGCTGATTATTATGAAAAAAAATCCCGTGACCTGGTGTTGGGAAATCCAACGCTGGCTACACTGGGTTTTCCCAATAACAGCATTACGCAGAATATTGGCAAGTTGAATGCCAAGGGAGTGGAGCTTAGTATTCAGTCTGATAACATCAGAAATAAAAATGTAACCTGGAATACCAACTTCAATATTGCTTACAACAAAAACAAAGTGATCGCCACCAATTCTACCAACACTGATTTATTTGGCGGTAATAGTATCGCCCGCGTGGGTGAACAACTGGGCGCTTATTACCTCATTCGATTTGCCGGTGTCAATCCACAAACTGGATGGTCCATGTTCTATGATGCAAAAGGTCAGGTAAAGATGTATAATCCTTCCATTGCAGTAACTGCCAACAGGTGGACAGATGAAAAAGGCACCACTGTGGTTCCGGCAATTACATCTGCAGACCGTGTGGTGTTGGGAAATAAAACTCCTTATCCAAAATTTTATGGTGGTATTTCCAATACTCTCACTCTTCATCAGTTCGACATGAGTGTTGATGTGCAGTACACTTTCGGGAATTATTTATACAACTCCACTTTAGCGGGGTTGATGACCTATAATTCTGTAGCCAACAAATCAACAGAGATCAGGGATGCCTGGACAACTGCTGGACAGGTTACCAACGTGCCGAAGCTATATTGGGGCGATAATATCTGGAGCCAGGCCTCTACAAGATGGCTGGAAAAAGGTGATTTCGTAAGGCTCAGGAATATTCAGGCAGGGTATAGTTTTTCTAAAAATGTGCTGGACAAAACCAGACTATCATCCATCCGCATTTATACACAAGTGCAGAACGCCTATACGTTTACATCATATAAAGGAATTGATCCGGAGGCCAATGCTAATGGCAATACGAACATAGGTTTGGGAATTGATAACAACCGTCCTTATCTGCCAAGAACATTCACCATTGGAATCAATCTTGGATTTTAAAACAAAATAAAACAACATGAAAGTTTTTATATACTATTTATTGCTTGTAAGTGCGTTGCTGAGCGCTTGCACAAAAAAAGTACAGGACATCACCCCCATTGACCGCATTACCCCCGACCTGGTTTTTTCCACACCTGCCCGGATGGAAGCTGCGGTGGTAGGAGCGTATGATGGATTGCAAAGTGCAGAATTCCTTTCCGGAAGAACACTCATTTATGCAGACCTCCTGGGTGACGATGTGATTGATAAAAATAATTTCTTTGCAGATTTTGCAAGATTTAATATGCTTGCCAATAATGGTCTCGCTGCCAACATGTGGAGTGCTGGTTACAACGCCATTGCAAGGGCCAACCGCGCCAAGGTTGGTATTGAAGCCAATCCTGGTATTGTTAGCCCGGCAAAAGCAAAGGAATTCATAGCTGAAACAAAATTTGTCAGAGCCATTGCCCACTTCTACCTGGTTAATTTCTATGCTCAGGGTTATACATTCACAGCAGACGCCTCTCATCCCGGGATTCCCTATGTTACCTCCAGTTTTACCACCAACGATCCTGCAGGAAATGTTCCCAGGGCCACTGTAAAACAGGTATATGATAACATCCTGCTCGACCTGAATGATGCGTTAACCGATCTTCCACTGGCGCAAGCCAACCTGTCACTTACAAAAACAAGGGGTACCAAAGCAGCAGCAGCAGCCCTGCTTTCACGGGTGTACCTCTACAAGGAAGACTGGACCAATGCGAAGACCATTGCAGGAAGAATCATAAGTGGAGAATTCGGGACCTTTACACTCAATGCCAGTCCAAACGGTGTATTCGGACCTGGAAAATATACTACCGCAGAAACAATATTTTCTATTCCCAACAGTGCCAATGATAATCCCAACACCAATAATGCCCTTCCGCAACATTATTATGAAACCGGTCGAGGCGACTTAACCGTATCCCAACTCTTTTTAAATGCTTCAACGGATCCCTATTTTGCAGCCGATGATAAAAGAAGAACGCTGATTCTTGCCAACACCATGCCTTCCAACTCAGGAAATTTTTATACGGCAAAGTATCCCGATGTAGCCACCCGTGCCGACTGGGCTCCGGTGATCCGGTATGCAGAAGTGTTGCTGAATTACGCCGAAGCTGGTGCAAGACTGGCTGCAGGTGTGGATGCAGATGCGATCAGTAAACTCAATATGGTGCGCGACCGCTCCAGGGTTTCAGCTCCTCAATACACCGTTGCCTCCTTTGTTACTAAGCAAGACCTTATCAATGCCATCCTTGCAGAACGCAGAATTGAGCTGGCATTTGAAGGGCACCGTTATTTTGACCTCAAAAGAACGAAGTCCAGTTATACCCGCATAGATTCAGACCGTACTACAGTCATTACCGCCACGTATGGCACAGACAAATATATTCTCCCCATACCCCAGGCCGAAGTAGATAAAAGTTTGGGAATTTTAAAACAGAATCCAGGTTACTGATCCATATGAATAGAACAGTAGGTTGTCTTAGGACAACCTTTTTTTTTGCTGGTGGGTAGCTCCTGTTTCAAAACATGTTTTTAGCAGTCAGTCTCATAAAAAAAATGTAGACCCGCGGCTACTACCGGTTGAATTATTTTAAAAATTTTTCTAGTGTGGAGAATAAATCAGCGCCTCTTATATTTTCTGCCACGATATTTCCACCCGGATCTACCAGGAAATTATAAGGAATGCTGTGAACATTGTATAATGCGGCGGCTTCGTTATCCCAATACTTCAAATCACTCACATGATTCCAGGAGAGGCTGTCGTTCCGGATAGCCTGGAGCCATTGTTCCTTATTCTGGTCTAAGGAAACCCCGAGGATTGTAAAATTCTTTTGGTGATACTTTCTGAAAGCTGCCACAACATTTGGATTTTCTTCCCGGCAGGGTTTACACCAGCTGGCCCAGAAATCAACGAGAACATATTTTCCTAACAATGAGGACAAAGGGAGAAGACGGCCACTGGTGTCAGGCAATTTAAAATCTGTAGCTTTTGAGGAAGCAGTGTTTTTTCTAAGGTTGAGGACGGCAGGATGATCCGGAAACTTATTGGTCATCTTGTCTACCAGGGTGCTTGATTCTGACCTGCTAAAAGCCTTCACTCCAAACTGGTCAAACAGGCGTTGAAGATCACCAAAAACATAAAGGCTCACCACCGCACTGTTGGTTTTACTGATCAGGTCAACCGTAAAATTTTTCATTTCATCTGCAGCAGCCTGGTATTGAGTGATAGAATTTTTTTTCAGGATGTCTTTTTGATCGGCGGAAATGCTATCTGAAATATGGGGCTGACTGAAATGCTCATACTGGTTGACAGCATTTTCCATTTTCATTCCTTCTTCTTTCATTTTCCTACGGAATGAAAGCAGTTCGTTGCTCGCCGGGGAACCTTGCACCAGGTAGGGATCCTCTTTTGACAGATCTGCTTCTATAGTAATTTTCCTATTGTCATTGATGAGGAGTGCAAAGGGATAAGTGGCTGGTCCTGCCCGTAGACTAAATAAGCTTTCTCCTTTTGGTGAAGCTTGCAGAGTGAAAGAACTGTTTTTTACTGTTGCAGAATCTACAATGACAGGAGTTTTGGCCTCATAACTATTTTCTTCCAGATAAATAGTTTGATCTGAGGCATGGCTGATCTTACCTTCTATGGTAAAGCCTTCTGCATTATTTTTTCCCTGGCAGGAATAGAAAACAACGATCCATGAGAAATAAAAGAAACGCTTCATCCATTAGGTATTTAATTTTTCAATAATTTTTTTTGTAATCAGCTGTGCATCGACCTTGCCCCTGGATAACTTCATTACTTCGCCCACGAATACTCCCAATAAACCTTTCTTACCTTTTTTATAAGCAGCGATCTTTTGTGCATGCGTATGCAATGCCTGCTCCACCATACGATCCATTTCACCCTCTGAAGCCTCCATGTAAAGATCATGTTCCTTTATAAAGGTTACTATATCCATTGCAGGATGTTGAGTGAGCTCCGGAAAAACTTTTTGCGATGCCATTGCATAGCTGATCTTTCCTTCTTCAATCAGCTGAATGAGGGCGGCCACCGGTGCAGGCTGGATTCCACATTCCGCCAGAGAAATATCATGACCAGAAAGAAATTGTTGTAAGGGGCCAATGATCCAGTTGGCGGCTGCCTTATGATTTTTTGTCTGCTTCACGAGTTCAAAGAAAAAGTAACTGAGTTCTGCGTCTTCAGAAATCTGGGATGCGTCATACGGAGATAAACCATATTCATTCATCAATATCCCGGCGACCTCGGTGGGAAGGGCGGGCATGTTTTGTTGAATGCCTTTCATTAAATCCTCTGTAATGTATAAAGGGGGCAGGTCTGGTTCCGGAAAATATCGGTAATCATCTTCATCTTCCTTGGTACGGATAGGATAGGTGGTAAAAGTTACTTCATCAAGCCCTCTCGTTTGTTGCAGGATGGTTTCACCTTTCTGATGCATGGCGATCAGGCGGGCGCTTTCATGTTCAACAGCTTTTTTGATAAAACGGATGGAATTGAGATTTTTGATTTCTACTTTGGTCCCGAGCCGGGGATCTCCATGTACGCGGACAGAAATATTGACATCACATCGCAGGCTTCCTTTCTCCATATTGCCATCGCAAACACCCAGGTACCGAACCAGTTTTCGTAATGAGGTGACAAAAGCAAAAGCTTCTTCCGCACTCCTGATATCAGGTTCGGTAACGATTTCAAGGAGCGGCATACCGGCCCTGTTGCAATCAATATATGACACGGGGCTTTCTTCCACATGGATGCTTTTACCAGCATCTTCTTCCAGGTGAATACGGTTGATCCTGACCTTCGTTGTTGTAGTGCCTGTATTTATCTCCATAAAACCACTCCGGCATATAGGCGTGGTATGTTGAGAAATCTGATAACCTTTTGGGAGGTCGGGGTAGAAATAATTCTTCCTTACAAAATAATTCTGTTGAAGGATGGTGCAGTGGGTGGCGAGTCCAAGAGTTATTGCCAGGGAAATGGCCTCTTTGTTCATGCGGGGCAGCGTGCCCGGATGTCCCAATGAAATAGCGCTGACCTGTGTATTGGGTTCATTTCCAAAAGGTGTAGTATCGCTACAGAACAATTTAGTTCTGGTCTGTAACTGGGCATGCACTTCAAGTCCTATCACCACCTCATATTGACTTCTTTCCACCATCGGGGTTCAAAATTAACTGATTGAAGGGAATCGTGAACCGTAACACTTTAATCCTGCTCAAAAGAATGCGTTGAGGATGGGATAATGCCATCTTCAACTGAACACTTGCTCGCCAATTATGGTAACGATTCAAAAAAAACATTCGATGTGTGGCAGAACTACTTTATAGGAATTGGGTAGTCCCCATTGAAAACTGCAAAAAACCCTTCCTGAAAGGAAGGGTTCAGCACATGGAATAAGATCTCAGCTATGTAAGTGCCCTCAGGCAATTATTAAAGATCTGCTGTCTTGAGCCTGCGTGGTATTTTTACCTCTATATTTTGAGTTTTTCCATCCCGTTTCAACCTGAAGTTGAAACTGTTTTTATCCTTTTCCCTCATTGCTTTTGTTACATCATCCGTGCTTTTAACTTCATGATCATTGACGGCGGTAATAATGTCGCCTTCTTTGATACCTGCTTTAGCAGCATTGCTTTCTTCATCCACGTTCAGCACTTTGACGCCTGCACCATCGTCTGTGTCCTGAATAGACAAGCCCAGCCTGGGTCTCATAGCTGGAAAAAATTCGCCCATTCTGTCAAAATTCATGGGAGGTTCTGACGGAGCCATCCCTTTCCATTGTTCTCCTAAATTTTTCCATTGTTCATCCATGCCCTGAATTTTTGGCATGGTAACGGCATTCATTTTAATTCCTTTCCATTTACCCAATTCAGCGGTGGCATTTTGTTCCTTGCCATCCCTTAAAAACGTGATTCCTATTTTTTCACCCGGGTGGTGCAGGTGCACGGATTCTGTAACATCATCCGTACTTTCAATTTTCCGGTCACCGATTTTGGTAAGGATATCCCCTTTTTTCAATCCTGCTTTTTCCGCTGCACTTTCCCTTGTTACGGACATTACTTCAGCTCCTTTTTCATTGCCTTCAGTAACGATTCCAAGCATGGCGCGGTTGGCGTCTTCTCTGAACAACGACATACCATTACCCTCATTGAAGTCAAAGTTCCAGTTGTTGCCTTGTGGAGTATTTCTATGCATCACATCGAGGGACGTCATGTTATTGATATTTACATGAACATCTTTAATGTCCCTGGCGTCCTTTCCATTGATCTTCACCTGATCGCCATGAATTTCAATCACTAGTTTTTCTTTTGTATCTCCATTGCGCGTGATGGTGATGTGTTGCATTTCCTGTTCTTCCTGTCTGGTCTTTTCATCTTTATTCTTTTCTTTTTGCTTCTGGGCAAAAACTGGGACAGACACGATTAAAAATGCACTCATGGCAAGCAGGATACCTTTACTGATTAGTTGATTCATAAACAAATTATTATTACTACGTTAAATTTCGTACATCAAATATAAAATGTTTTAGGAAATACGAAAACTTTCGCAAATGTTAAATTGGTAAAAGGTTCAAAGCAGGCTTTTAACGGTTTCAATCACCAGATGAAGGGCAGTTGCATCCTGTCCTCCGGCAGTAGCCAGGTTCTTCTGCCCGCCCCCGCCACCCCTGATAAGCGGACCTATCTTTTGTTTTACTAAAGCAGCCGCATCCAGGTGTTTTTGTTTCACTATTTCTTCATCAAATAGGAGCACCACATGCGCTTTGCCTTCTATAGCAGCAGCCAGCACGATCACCGGTTGTGCGATCCGGTGTTTGAGTTCAAAGGCAAGTTTTTTCAAAGCCTCAGCGTGGGTTGCTTCCACCAATTCACCCAGGAAATTGCAACCATTCAACGGCTGGGCTTTTTGGGATAACCTATCTGCCGATGCCCTGAGCTGTTGCCCTTCAAATTTTTCCAACGATTTTTTGAGCATTTCATTTTCATCTCTCATAGTCAGGATGGACTTAGAAATGTCTGTAGGGTTTTTTAGTAACTCCTTAATAGAATGCAACAGTTGGCCTTGTTCCCTTGCATATTGTTCTGCGGGAACGCCGCCTATAGCTTCTATCCGACGCACTCCGGCCGCAACAGCACTTTCAGTAAGAATTCTGAAATAACCCAGCTCACCAGTAGAGCCCACATGGGTTCCGCCACACAGTTCCTTAGAAAATTCAGGATCAATAGTGATGACCCGGACGGTCTCACCGTATTTTTCTCCAAATAATGCCATGGCACCAGTTTTCATGGCTTCATCCCGGGGCAGGTATTGGGTGTTGACCTGAATATTCTGGCGAATCTTATCATTGATGATCATTTCTACCTGCCTGATCTCTTCTTCAGATAATTTACTGAAATGCGAAAAATCAAATCGCAGGTTACGGGCATTCACAAGGGAACCCTTTTGAGTCACATGGTTTCCCAGCACCTGACGCAACGCGGCATGAAGCAAATGTGTTGAGGTATGATGTACCGCAGTAAGTTTCCTGTTTACCACATTCACGCAGGCGGTGATTTCATCATGAAGGTCCTTTGGTAACTCATCGGCTATATGGACGATCAGTTCATTTTCTTTTCGGGTATCGGATATGGTATATTCCTTTGCTCCAATCATAAAGGTCCCATTATCACCAACCTGTCCACCACTCTCAGCATAAAAAGGAGTTTTGTCCAGGACCACCTGCCACGCTTCCTTATTTTTCGTTTTTACTTTTCTGTAACGCAGCACCTGAGCAGTTGATACCAAAGTGTCATACCCGATAAATGTATTGCTGTTGCCTTCACTGATGATGGTCCAGTCGCCTGTATCTACGATGGATGCTGCGCGGGAGCGGTCTTTTTGTTTTTGCATTTCCCGGGTGAAGTCTTGCTCATTCACTTTAAAATTTCTTTCGCCGGCGATCAGCACAGTTAAATCTAAAGGGAAACCATAAGTATCATACAGGTCAAATGCATCCTGGCCAGATATGGTGGAGGAGGAGGAATGGCTGAGAAAGTCTTCCATTCTTTTCAATCCTTTTTCCAGAGTTCTGAGAAAAGCTTCTTCTTCTTCATGGATCACTTTCATCACAAACTGCTCCTGCTTTTTCAGCTCTGGAAAGATGTCTTCAAATTGTTGGGCAATTACCGGCACCAGCTGGAAGAGCAAAGGCTGAGGGTAGTGGAGATAAGAATAATAATAACGCACGGCTCTTCGAAGTATCCTTCTGATCACGTAGCCAGCTCCTGTATTGGAAGGTAGCTGTCCATCCGCAATCGTAAAAGAAATCGCTCGGATATGGTCTGCCAATACTCTGAAAGCTATATCAGATTGGTTTGTGCCTTTTTGGTAAATCTTCTGGGTGAGCCCGGCAATTTTTTCAATGGTTCCGCTGAATACGTCTGTATCATAATTAGAATTTTTGCCCTGGATCACACGAACCAGTCGTTCCAGTCCCATACCTGTATCCACATGCCGGGCCGGCAAAAGTTCCAGGCTCCCATCTTTCAGGCGGTTATATTGAATAAAAACATTGTTCCAGATTTCAATCACCTGGGGATGATCCGCATTCACAAGGGTTTTGCCGTCCGTAACTTTCCTTTCAGCATCCGGACGGGTGTCCACATGAATTTCTGTGCAGGGTCCGCAAGGCCCGGTGTCACCCATTTCCCAGAAATTTTCCTTTTTACCAAAAGGAAGAATTCTGTCGGTAGCCATCCATTTTTTCCATTCCTCCAAGGCCTCTGTATCACCTGAAATATTTTCAGCTTCATTACCTCCGAAAACGGTTACATACAGTCTGTCTTCTGGAAGTTGGAATACTTTAGTCAGTAGTTCCCAGCTCCATTCAATCGCTTCCTTTTTGAAATAACCAGCGGAGGGGTTGGAAGGATCACCAAAGCTCCAGTTGCCCAGCATTTCAAACATCGTATGATGGTAGGTATCTACTCCCACCTCTTCCAGGTCATTGTGCTTGCCGCTCACCCGCAAACATTTTTGTGTATCGGCTGCACGAGGCCAGGGCGCCTGACGGTTGCCGAGGAAATAATCTTTGAACTGATTCATACCTGCATTGGTAAACATCAGGGTTGGGTCATCTTTCACCACAATAGGAGCTGAGGGTACCAGGTGGTGGTGTTTTGAATGAAAAAAGTCAAGGAATTGCTTTCGAATCTGGGCGCTGGTCATCACAATAAAAGATTGATTTTGCTATTTATGCGAGTATATTTGTTCCCCTCTAGCGGAGTGAGCAAAGGTAGTAAATGGGGAGTAGTGAGCAGTGAGTTGTAGTGGTGAATCGGGGGAGCTACTCTCCACTGATCATTGACCACTCACCATTCGATCCAATTGCCAGTATGAAGAAAATCAAATATTATTATAATACGCACACGCTTCGCTATGAAAAACTGGTGACCCCACTTCGGGTCAAGCTTTTGCGCATTTTTGGTTTTCTTGCTTCAGCCCTGGTCACCTCCATCATTATTTCTTATTTCGCGTTTCAATTTGTAGGCTCTCCAGCAGAAAAAATATTGAAAGCCCAAAATGAAAACCTGGCCGACCGCTACCAGGAATTAGGCGACCGGGTAAAAACTATTCAGGAACAAATGTCTGAACTTGAAAAAAGGGATAATGAGGTGTACCGCAGCATTTTTGAAGCGAAGCCGATCCCTGATAGCGCAAGGGCCAAAGCGATTGAACACCAGCAGGAAATGGTGAAAGTGGAAGGGATGGGAGGATATACACTGATCAATTCTATTTATGCGAGTATTCAAAATCTGAATGCGCGTATCTCCTCCCAGCAGGTCTCTTATAAAGAACTTACCGGCCTGCTGAATAATAAGGAAAAATTATTGGCAGCTACGCCTGCTATTCAGCCTGTAAGCAACAAAGACCTCAACCGCATCGCATCCGGTTTTGGGTACCGGATCGATCCTATTTATAAAACAGTGAAACTTCATGCAGGCCTAGATTTTTCGGCGCCTCAAGGCACTCCGATCTATGCTACTGCAGATGGCATTGTAGAAACAGCTGGCAATACCGCCAATGGGTATGGCAATCATGTGGTGATCAATCATGGTTACGGATATGAAACCCTTTACGGTCATATGGTTCGTGTAAAGACACAAAGGGGTAACCACGTAAAACGTGGAGACCTGATTGGTTATGTGGGAAGCACCGGAAAGTCTACAGGTCCGCACTGTCATTATGAAGTACACAAAAACGGGCAGAAACTGGATCCGGTTTATTTCTTTTATAATGACCTGACTCCTCAGCAATTTGACCAGTTATTGAAACGGGCGGCTTCTTCTAACCAGAGTTTTGATTAGTGATTTGGATCATTGCTCCACCTGTTTTAGGAATGCATCCTTGAGCAAAATGTCATCCCAATAGGGTTGAAAATATTATTTTGATATTCCCTTTTTCTAGTCCTGCTTCCTTAATTTTACTGACAAGGCATGGACACATCACTTTCACAAATCACCTTTGAATTTTTTGGGGAAATTCCTGAAGAGCAAAAGAATTTTCTTCCCGGCCAGCCTGTACCTATTACCAAGGCGGTGAAGACCCGTGGAAGAAAGCCACTTAAAGACTTTGAAGCCGACATTGAACTGGTGGATGTTCCAGAAGATGAAATACTTTTCCAGAAACAATATTATTCAATAGGTGAAGTGGCTGGCATGTTCAAAGTGAACACCTCACTCATCCGTTACTGGGAAAACGAATTTGATATTCTGGAGCCCAGGAAGAACAGGAAAGGCGACCGCTTCTTTAAGCCTTCTGATATCAAAAACCTTCAGCTGATCCATGACCTATTACGCCGGCGGAAATTTACTATTGAGGGTGCAAAGGATTTTATCAAAAAAAATAAGCAGGCACGCGAAAAATACGAGATCATACAGTCTTTGCAGAAGCTCAGATTTTTTTTACTGGAGCTAAAGGCTAATTTGTAGCATCTTTAACATCCTCGTCCATTCTTCTTCTTTTTACCCACTTAATTTTGAGGAACACCACGTTCCAGATCTGTAGAAGATCAAGGAACAACTTCTGAGATCAATTTCCGGAAGCAGGTTTCACCACTATTCAAATTTGGCCATGAAAAAAATACTGATCATTACCCTTTTCACTTCGTTTTACTTTTCTGTTGTAGCACAATCTCCTGAAATATCCTATGATGTCCATGGCAATAAAATTATCAAAGGATTTATTTCAAAAAAAGAACTGGTTACGGATACGGCCTTTACCTGGTTTGCCAAAAACCAGTCCGGCTATGTACCAGACCTGAGTGCTTTGCAGGCTTTAAGGGCCGGGAAAGATTCTATCAGCATCATTGCTTTTGGAGGTACCTGGTGCGGGGATACAAAAAACATACTTCCTAAATTTTATTTGCTGGCTGATGCAGCAGGCCTTTCCCCTGATCAGATTACCCTTATCGGGGTAGACCACAATAAAAAAACCATTCAGCATTTGTCTGAAGCCTTCAACATCACGAACGTGCCCACTTTTATTGTCATGAAAAATGGAAAGGAAGTAGGCCGCGTGGTGGAATATGGCCATTATGGAATGTTTGATAAAGAATTGGGTGAGATTGTTTCAGGGAAAAGCCGGTAACAACTGAACCACCCTCCGGTAATACTTCAAGAAAAATATTTCTCCTTCGACTTTGACCTCTCATTTGCCCACTTACTATTGGAGCAGGAGTTATGATTTTAAGTAGTGATAGCGATGTCCTTTCCTTCTGCCGTAATTTTTATTTCCAACCGTTCCATGGTTTGAAGAATATAATAATTCAATTGTTGTCGCACTTCAAGAAAATAGTTCCATTCAACAGGCGGCGTAAAGAATTCAATGAAAACAATAAAAGCCTGCACCCGGATATCATTAAAAATCACATGATAGGATACAATATCTTTTGAGTTGGAAAGGTATTTTTTGATCTCCTCATTGAGTTGGCGGATCTTTTCCGGAGTTGTCTGCAGGTGAATGAACAGGGAAAGCTCACCTCTGATTCCGGAACGAAGAGAAACATTATCCAGAATACTATCTACCATTTGTTTGTTAGGTACAGTAACATAAGATTTATCCAGCGTTCTTACCCTCGTACTCCTCAGGCCGATCCTTTCCACATTACCGGCGATTTGCTGTACGCGTACAAAGTCTCCTGTTGAAAAAGGTTTATCAAAAAAAATCACAAATGAAGCGATCAGGTTTTCCAGACTTTCTCTGAGGGCAAGTGCGATAGCGGCACCTACAATGCTTAATCCTGTTAAGAGGTTGCCGATATTATAATGGAAAGAAAAGTGTAGTATCATCATCACTCCAATGATCCCGATCAACACTTTGAGAAAGTCGCGGAAAAAAATAATCAACTGGTTGTCGGCCAGCTCAGCAGTTTTATTAGCCCTTATTTCAAGTACGGCTGCAATAAAATCAACCATGCGAAGTAAGAGCCAGATAAATGATATGATCTGGATCACCTGAATCAAAGAAAGCAGGATCTGCTGCAGTTCATATTTGTAAATACTTACATTGAATTCAACAGGAAAGGAGAGGCGGTAAATGGCAATAATTGAAACCGAAATGAAAAGAAACACCCCAAGCGGGTGAATGATCAGTTCAATGAATTTTCTCTGGTCGAAAGTTTTCCAGGCCCTTGTAAAAACTTTGCTCAGAAGGATCGCAATGTATTTGGAGATAAACCTATTGATCACAATCATAAACAGGATAATGCCTGCAATCCACAGGTAATCGCGGATAGTATTACTCAAAAACTCCTGGTCTAAGAAATGCTTCATGATGTCTGGTAAAATTAGATGATACGCGTCATCTAAAATCGATATTGATAGATCTGTAACCTGCCTGATGAAAAATTAATCCACTTGTCCGCATTTGTAAAGGAGTGCAGGTAAGGGAGAAAGGGAGGTTTTTTATCTTTTTGCAATTGAGTGAAAGTATTATAAACTGTGATGAGGTCATGCGTGGTGCTGACCAGGTGGTTACCACTGACAGCAATGCTTTGCCAGTTGAATAGCGGAATTTTCTTTTTAAACGATCCATAATTATCAAATACATACACGCCGCTTGCTGTATCTGCTAAATAAACAAAACCATTATCACTGATGATCTTTTGTGGTGCAATACCCTGGTTGAAGACTGCGCGAAAATCGTTGGATTCAAACAGTTTGTTTCCCTGTTCATCTATCTTTTTCAGTTTGTTGTCGTATTCATCAAATACCCAGATATTATTATCATACGATAAGCCAATAGCGCCAGGTTGGAGAATGGAAAATTTTCTTAAATCAACTGTTGCCAGGCTGGCCAGGAAACGGTCGAGCACCACTACGGTAGAAAAATCCTTGTAAAATAGCAGGATCTTCAGGGGGTTGGAAACATCGATGGCTGATAGCTGGCCATAATTCTTTACCTGGTTGTACACGGCCAGCGAATCTCCTGTGGCACTGAATTTTTTAACCTGTCCTTTGGAGGAAATCAGGTAAAGATTTTCAAGGTGGTCCATGGCTGCATCTGCAATGTCGCCTTCATAAGTCCTCATCAGAACAAAAGAAGAATCTGAGGCTGGTGTCGTTTTCAAGGGCTGCGCAAAAGAAGTAGTTCCCATGAAAAAAATTAGCGAAACAAGGGATGTTATTTTTGATATGGAAGTCAATGGTTTTTTATAATTTTTGTTTCCTCACCCACATAGGTTTTTAATTGAAGATCCCTGTTATCCAATTCGGCATAAGTATAAAATTTGATCCAATCGCCCAGGTTGATATACCTGCTCCCGTTATTAAGACGATAATCCATGGGAAGGTGTCTATGACCGAATACAAAAAAATTAATATTTTTTTGTTGTGACAATTCCCGGCAATAAATCAGCAACCATTCTTTGTCCTCCCCCAGAAAGTGTTCTTCACCAGAACCTGTGGTAGCCCGGCTTTTACGGCTGAAGTAACGGGCAAGCCCCATTCCTGCAGTGGGGGGAAGGAGGCCAAACAGCCATTGGGCCACTGGGTTTCTGAATAATTTTTTGAGTCTTTTATATCCGTGATCTCCTGGTCCCAGTCCGTCACCATGTCCAATTAGAAAAGTCTGACCGTTGAGATGGAATTCTTTTGGTTCAAAATAAACAGGAATATTCAGTTCGTCCTGGAAATAACGCTTCATCCACATGTCATGGTTACCCACAAAAAAGTGGATGTATATTCCTGCGTCTGTTAGTTCTGCCAGCTTGCCGAGAATTCTGACATATCCTTTTGGAACCACATATTTGTATTCAAACCAGAAATCAAATAGGTCGCCAACAATGAAATAGGAGTGTGCTTCTGACCGGGTAGCTTCAAAAAAACGAACGATCAGTTTCTCCCTTTCCAGACTGGTGGAAGAGTCAGGGGCACCCAAATGAAAATCGGAAAGAAAAAATATTTTTTTACCAGGTGGAATTTGCATGGAACCGGAGCTAGTGCTGGTCATCAATTACAAAACAATATACTTCTTTTGGACCATGCACGCCAACCACCAGCGTTTTTTCAATATCGGCTGTTCTACTGGGACCTGCGGCAAAGGTGATGAGCGAAGGAAGAAACTGACGGTATTTATCTTTCAATGCCAGCAACCCGTCTTTTATGTCATAAACCAATTGAGAAGAAGTGGCAATACAGATATGAACAGGTGCATACACACTGGGGATCCTGCCTTGCCTGACTGAACTTAAAACAATACTTCCAGTGCGGGCTATCAGATATTCACAACTGGTGATAGCCGCCTCACAGGTAATAATGTCGGGATAACGGGTATTGACCGGGATGATTCCTTTCCATTTTTCTTCAGCACAAAATAATTTTGTCCATTGATGCTGGTAACAGAGTTTATTGAAATAATCAAGCAATTCATTTTCATCTACACAAAAAATAAATTTTCCCTGCAACTGAGTGAATTGTTCAGCAAATTCAACCACAAGGTCCTGCTGTTGCGGATGAAATATATGATCCGCTGCTTCGCTTCCGGGAAAAGGCAAAGGCGTTGGGTGTGCCAACGCCATGCGAATTTTCTTTAGTATGTTATTTTTTGCCGGTGAATTGCTCATTTTACAACGGGCGCCTGGTTGGTAACATTGGGGTCATAAGGAGGAACACCTTCGCTGATACCACCTTCCGGATGTTTTTCACTTTCCACACCCAGTGCCTTTTTCTCTTCGTACGGTCTTGGCCCGATCAATGTTTCCACGTCGCTCTGGAATAAAACTTCCTTATCAAGAAGAGCTTCGGCCAGCTTTTCCACGTCGCCTCTTTTGGAACGAAGTAAAGCCTTGGTTCTTTCGTAAGCAATGTCGATCAGCTTTCTTACTTCTGCATCGATCAATTCAGCGGTTTCATCAGAATAGGGCTTGGTAAAAGTCTGATCCTGGTGTGGATCGTAAAAACTAATGTTGCCTATTTTGTCATTCATTCCGTATATCGTTACCATGGCATATCCTATACGGGTGATCTGCTGCAGGTCGTTTTGTGCACCGGTTGAAATTTTACCAAAGAAAATTTCTTCACTCGCACGTCCTCCCAATGTCATACAGATCTGGTCGTTGAGCTGGTCGGTATTGTACAGGTATTGTTCCTTAGGAGTGTACTGTGCATAGCCAAGGGCTGCAGTTCCTCTTGGAACAATGGATACTTTTAATAGAGGGTAGGCGTGTTCAAGGTACCATCCACAAATGGCGTGGCCAGCTTCATGATAGGCGATGATCTTTTTTTCTTCAGGTGAAATGATTTTGTTCTTCTTTTCCAATCCACCAATCACCCTGTCTACCGCATCCTGGAAGTCGCTCATATCTACCGCGGTTTTTCCTTTTCTGGCTGCGATGAGAGCCGCTTCATTACAAACGTTGGCAATGTCAGCACCGGCAAAGCCAGGTGTTTGTTCCGCCAATTTGTGAATGTCTACTTTTTCTGAAACCTTGATCGGTTTCAGATGCACTTTAAAAATGGCTTCACGTCCTTTTACATCTGGTTTATCAATGGTGATCTGCCTGTCGAACCTGCCTGGCCTTAGCAAGGCAGTATCCAATACATCCGGACGGTTGGTGGCAGCCAATACAATGATTCCGGTATCTGTTCCAAAACCATCCATTTCTACCAGTAACTGGTTCAGAGTACTTTCTCTTTCATCATTGCTCATCATCATGTTCTTTCCACGGGCCCGACCAATCGCGTCGATCTCGTCTATGAAAATGATACAGGGTGCTTTTTCTCTTGCCTGTTTAAACAGGTCGCGGACACGGCTGGCACCCACCCCCACAAACATCTCAACAAAATCGGAACCGCTCAGGCTGAAAAAAGGAACCTGGGCTTCACCCGCCATGGCCTTGGCCAAAAGAGTTTTACCTGTTCCGGGGGGACCCACCAGTAAGGCTCCTTTTGGAATTTTACCTCCAAGAGAAGTGTATTTTTTAGGGTTGCGCAGGAAATCTACAATTTCCATCACCTCCACTTTAGCTTCATCAAGTCCGGCCACATCCGCAAACGTGATATTGACCCTGGATGCTTTGTCGAAAAGAGTGGCTTTGGACTTTCCTATATTAAAAATTCCACCTGGCCCGCCGCCGCCGCCTGCACCACCACCCATTTTTCTCATCAGTAAAATCCAGAGACCGATAAAAATCAATATGGGAAGTATCGTTTGAAGGATGGGAGTAAACCAATTGGTTTCAGTTTCAGCCCATTCCGGTTTGGCAATGGTTGGATTTCGGTTGAAAAAGTCCCGCATGTCATCCTTAAAAGATTCGATGGAAGCAATTTTAAAGGAAGCATGATAATCATCATTGGGCTTTAGATTTTTACCCAGCTTTCCAGCCCCTTCTCCTTCATACTTAGAGATACTCCCACTTTTTAATTTTAGTCTTACCAGGTTTCGGTTAGATATCACCGTGTATTTTTCAACATCACCGTTTTTAAGCAGATCTTCAAATTGCGACTGGTTCACCTGGGTGGAACTGGTAGCAAAGGGGCCACCAAAGAACTGGAAACCAATTAAGATGGCAAAAATGATTGCGTAAATCCAGTAAATACTGAACCGAGGCCCTTTTTTAGGTGTATTGTCACCTCCTTCTCCCGGTCGGTTGGAGAATTTGGGAAGTTTCGTTTTATTGTCGTTTTTATATGGATCTTGTGACATTTTTTTCTTATTGAGAATGATGCAAGTAATTAAATTTTGTTGGCATTCATGTGAGTCGAGTCATATTTAACATACAACCTTAACTATCATGCTCTTCCAGAGGAGCATCGCTCCACATATCTTCCAGCTTATAAAATTTTCTTTGTTCAGGAACCATGATGTGTACCACCACATTCACATAATCTATGAGTACCCATTGTAGATTTTTTTTGCCCTCGTGATGGTAGGGAGATTCACCACAGTATCTTTTTACCTGATCTTCAAGATGATCACAGATTGCTCTGATTTGGGGCTGATTACTGGCTTCGCAGATAATAAAATAGTCGGCAACAGCTTCGGGTATTTTACGCAGATCAAGAGATATGATTTGCTCTCCTTTCTTTTCCTGTATACCCTTAATGATGGTTTTTACAATTTTAGAATTCCTGTTCAAACGGGTGGTGCCCTTCTTACGCTTAGCCAATACTTCTAATGGTTCCAAATACAAAATTGATTTAAGGTTCAAATAATGGGCGCAATCAACAGGGTTGGCGACAGAGTTCCTTTCTTTGCTCAAAAATATCACTTAATTGTCATCTTCACACACCATCGGAACTCCTTTCATAGAACTGCTCAGCGTAGAGAGCACCAACAACTATGCCATGGGATTAGTGCGTGCAGCTATGGCACAACACGGAACAACTGTATTTGCACACGAGCAAATCAAGGGCAAGGGTCAGCGCAGCCGTCAATGGTTGTCGGATCCAGGAAAGAACATTACGCTAAGCCTTGTACTGGAGCCATCAGCATTGCTGAAATCAGGTTTGTTCATGCTGAGTATGACGATGGCAGCAGGTGCCTTACAGTTTATCAAAAAATATTTACCGGAAGGCTGTACCATCAAATGGCCTAATGATCTTTATTGGAATGACAGAAAGGCAGGAGGGATTCTAATAGAAAATGTATGGCAGGGAACAGATTGGAAGTTTGCAGTAGCAGGAATTGGAATCAATATCAACCAGACAGATTTTGGAATGGTAGGTAAAAAAGCGGTTTCTTTTAAACAAGTGACCGGGAAGGAATACGAGCCTGTTGCCTTAGCCATGGAATTGTGTGCATCATTGCAACAGGTATATGAGCAGGCGAAACAGGAACCCGAAATTATCTTTGAAATGTACAGGCAAAATTTATATGGCAGGGACCAGCGGGTAAAATTGAAAAAGGAAAACCGGATTTTTGAAGCCACCGTTAAGGACGTCACTTTAAATGGGCAACTGGTAGTTCAGCATGCCACTGAAGAAAACTTCAATGTGGGGGAAATAGAATGGATCATCAATAACTCCTGATGAACTTTTCACCATTGGAACGATAGGCTATCAGGACCTGGTGGTCTGAATGATAAATAAAAAAACTTTCAGGTCCGGAGTGCTGATACAATTTGATGATGCCATCAGACTGCACAAGGTACCTGTCAAAATTTTTACAAAATAGTTTGTAGGTAAATTGGTTGGATAGAGTATCCATTGAGAATTCGCCATTGGCGCTAAACTGCATAAAAGCGTCAGGAACATTGACTGTATTGTCTCCGGTACAATTGTACGCGGATTCCATTATCCATTTTCCCACAATAGAATTGGTCAATTTTTCTTTTGTGCAGCTCATCAAGCAGCATACAAGTAAACAAAGAAGCGTTTGCTTCATAAGGTTGGATTGAACCGGTAAAATAACCGTTTGGTTCTTCATTTCATAATTTCTGCAGCATGTACCTTGTTTTTTGGACGAAGGAATATTTTTTCTATGATGCCTTTTTCACTGATAACAAAGGTGGTACGGTGAAGTCCCTGGTATTTTCTGCCATATAAATTCTTTTCTCCCCATACTCCATATTGCTGAATTATTGAATGTGTGGGATCTGCAATCAGGGGAAACGGGAGTTGAAATTTATCGGTGAACTTGCGGTGGGAAAGCACATCATCCGGACTAATGCCAACTACTACATAGCCCTTTTGAAAGAATAACGAATAGTTGTCTCGCAGGTTACATGCCTGAACTGTGCAGGCAGGGGTATCATCAGCAGGGTAGAAATACAATACTACTTTCTTCCCTCTGCAGGCTTTCAGGGTAAATTTATTTCCATGCTGGTCCATCCCTGTAAAATCAGGCGCTTTTTGACCGGGTTGCAAAGGTGTTGCCATAACTGTTTTGTAAAGTGGTTGCAGGATCAGGCGATTCTTATATCACCTGTCTTAGTTCATTTGTTCTTCACCGTCTTACTTTCCAGGTTTTCTCTGTTACATTTCCTGCTTCATCCTCTACATGCACTTTTAATTCGTGTTCACCCGCAGGAAATTTTTCATCCAATTTATAGACCCAGGTTTTTCCTTTATCATTGGAAAACCGTAACCAATGTCCGTCTAATTCAGCCCTGAAATTCTTGACCACATGATGATTGTCGGTTGGTGTAAAAGCTAATCTTGAGGTTCTGGAGAGGTTGGATGGCGGAGAAGGGATCAAAGGCGGCTCCTCATCTACAAAAGCCTGGTAATTTCCGAATTGCCGGAAAGCAGCAGCTACCCATCCATTTTGCCAGGTTGCTTTTTTTACGAAAGTTTTACTACCCGACATATTCTGGATGATCAACCTTTGTTTCTGATGGTCATTGATAGCAGCAACAGGTAGGATTCTAACAGTTACCTGATCATGTACCGGATAGGATGGTCCCAGAAATTCAAATAGGGAGGATATGGATGATGGAACAGCACTTTCCTTACTGGAAAAGCGCACAGCAAGGGTATCATAGATGCCAAGGTCTGTAGTAAACAATTCAAAATTTGTCGTTTCAAAAATATTTACCTGATTAGGAATCAGTTTTTTTTCTTGAATAGGTTGATAAGGTTTTGCCAGTGATCCATCGTATTGTACCTCAAAGCTGATGTTGGTTATATTGTCCTGTGCATCCCGGATCATGATATCTATGTGGTGCGGGTTCTGATCTTTGAGATGCAAAACACCGTTTCCTTTGGCCTCATAGGGTACCCGTGAAGCGCCCGGTAAAGGGGTAAGGTGTTGAAGAGTGATTCCACGGGCTTTAAGCGGGAAGTCAAGTTGCGCGTTGATATACCGGGTATCGTTGTAACTAATGTTATTCAATTGGAATCCTGACAGCAACTTTCCATCTACAAACATTTCTGCGCTGTAAATGCCATTTGGATTGGAAGAACCACTGAAGCGGTCTGTGGCGCCGATTGCAAAACTAATCTGGTTGGACCCTACCCGTATCAATGAATTTTCAGTTGTATACACAGCACCTTTCTTTTTTAGAGCCAGAAAGTCTGGAGTTTGTGCATAGGTGCTCTGGTTACGGTCGTATACAGCCAGCCGGTTCACAGTAGGAGGCACATCATCCACGATAGGGAACCCAAACACAAGAGGATTGAGGCAATTTCCTGTTTGCGAATCCCTGATCTCAAAATGAACATGAGGTCCTTCTGAGGCACCAGTGCTTCCGCTTAATGCCAGGAACATCCCTTTCGTTACCGGGAACTGGCCGGGTTGTAGCGAAAGGTTTATCTCCCAGGTTTCTTTGGAATATTGCTGCTCCTTCACATATTGTTCCAGCTGCGGGTAAAATGAATTAAGGTGGCCATACAAGGTGGTGTATCCATTTGGATGCTGCACATAAATGGCCTGTCCAAAGCCTCCGGGCTCAATGGAAACTCTGCTGACATATCCGTCAGCAGCAGCGTATACGGGGAGGTTCGTTTTGTGTTGTGTTCTTATATCCAGGCCCATATGCCAGTGATTAGCCCGGACCTCACCGAAATTTGCTACCAGCTGCAATGGTATGTTCAGCGGTTGTCTGAAATAGTGCGTGGGATAATTTTGCTGTGCCTGGCTGGTGATCGTGAACCACAACCCACCTGCCATGAAACCGGTTCTCAACTTCTTCATCATCATTTCCTGGTTAAAAATCTAAAATAAGACCTGACATCTTGTTCTCTTCAAGCTTTTGCAAAGGAATGGTATGATATTTTATTAATCATGATTAGTAAAACAATTATCAAACAAAAAAAATAACAGTTATGGCACGTAAACCAGGTATAGGTGGTCTTCTTTTATTAGGCGCAGCAGCTTTTGGAGCCTATAAATATTCTAAAATGACCGATGAGCAAAAGAATGACCTTATGAACAAGGGGAAAAAATTTGTTGATGACAATCTGGGTCAATTTAAAAGTATGTTCAATCAAAGAGAGAACCAACAGACAGAAAATGCTGGTGGACATCCCGGAACAAACGGTTTTACCCAAAGCTGATTTCTTTAGCTTATTGAATAGGGTTGCTTCGGCAGCCCTTTTTTTTAGGCATTTTTGGAAGAAGTAAATATTACCGCTAAGCTATAATTCACTTTCCTGTCATATTGGTAATAATATGGTTCCAATCAATGAAGATGTGGCGGTTTCCTCACGGCCTCTAAATTCTGCAGGATGATGAATTTCATTTACGTTAGTTTTGCACCCCGGGCAACAGCCCGGTTTTTTGTATAAGGCTGTCGTCTTACTGTAACATTAAATCTTGTTACTGACTGCCAATTAAAGTTTGCATCGATTTAAATAACCATTGCGTCATGCCCAAAGACAATTCCCTGAAATCAGTTCTTATTATCGGATCCGGGCCTATCGTGATTGGCCAGGCCTGTGAATTTGATTATGCGGGAACACAGGCCGCCCGCAGCCTTCGGGAAGAAGGGATCGAAGTAATCCTGATCAATAGTAATCCTGCTACCATCATGACCGATCCTATGATGTCAGACCGGGTGTACCTGCTTCCTTTGAATGTAGAGAGCATTGAACAAATTCTTGAGGAAAATAAAATAGATGCGGTGCTTCCCACAATGGGTGGACAAACCGCCCTGAACCTTGCTAAAGAAGCTGAAGACCTGGGAATTTGGGAAAAGTATGGAGTGAAACTGATTGGTGTTGACATCAAAGCCAT
>JANLYU010000196.1:0-8646 GCA_031365785.1 Flavisolibacter sp.
AGAAATTTCTTCCTGGCTGGTGGAGGAAATGAATATGGAAAACCTGCCTTTACAACTGCGGCCCGAATGGAATGTTGTAACCTCTATCCATCCACTTGGGGGTGCAGGTTACAGATTCTACCCCGACCAATTGAGGGGAGAAGGTTTTTATATTTCCTGTTTCAGAAAAAAAGAAAAGGAAAAAGAGGCTCATCTGCGCCCCAGGAAACTGGAAAAATTAGCAGCCGGTGAAAAAGATATCCTGCAGAATTATCTCAAAAAAGACAAGATGGAATTCATCCGGCATAACGATCTTTTGTTTGGGGTAACCTCAACTTTATTACAGGAATATCAAAGGATCGCTGCTTCCCTGAATATCCGCTATTATGGGCTTGGCATGGGCACCATCATGAAAGGAAAACTGATTCCGGAACATGCATTGGCACTAAGTACGCTGGTTTCCGATTCTATCCCTGTCAATCATCTTTCTTTTTCTGAATCTATCAAATACCTGCAGAAACAGGACACATCGATTCGCATAACGGGGATCGGATGGCAACTGATAAGTTATCAAAATCATAATCTGGGATGGGTGAATGTGCTTCCCAACCGTATCAATAACTATTATCCCAAAGAATTGCGTATTTTGAAACAGTCAGATCAGGCTACTTTTTCGTAAAAATCTGGCATATTTGTATGCTGCCGGTCATCCCAACGAATAGCGCTGCCATTCCCCGGATGATGGGTCTTAAACTTATCCAAATGAAAAAATCCATTTTCTTTCTTCTGCTGCTATTCTCCTCCACACTAATATTTGCACAAAATGAATTATTGATTCAAAGCAATGAGAAAGGCCTTTACCTCAACCATACAGTGATTGCCAAAGAAAATTTTTATTCAATAGGTAGGTTGTTCAATATTGCCGCAAAGGAAATTGCTGCTTTCAACGCACTAGACATGAACCACGGGCTGATGATCGGCCAAATGTTGAAAATTCCTTTAACAGACGCCAACTTTACACAAACCAGGAGTAATGGAAGACCGGTCTATTATATAGTTGGAAATGGAGAAGGATTATACAGGGTGAGTTTAAAAAACAGTAAAGTTCAGATGGCAAGTATCCGCAAGTGGAATCAACTGAGCAATGATCAAATCTCCACCAGTCAGAAGTTGATTGTCGGCTTTTTAATATCTCCTGAAGCCAATAACATTCACGAAACTTTGCCAGAGGAAACCCCCATACAGACAGAAGTAAGTCCTCCCACAAAAAAAGATGTGATCATTCAAAAGAAGGAAACTGCACCGGATAAGATAGAAACACCGCCTGTTAAAGAAATAGAAAAAAATAGCAGTCAGAGCGATAAAAACTCCACCGTCAACCCGGTCAAATCTAACAGTACAGGAGGAAGTGGTTATTTTAAAAATCAGTTTGATCTTCAGATCAAAAGCCAACCTGTAAAAGTGGAACAGACCGCATCAACGGGGATTTTCAAAACAACCAGTGGCTGGCAGGATGCAAAATATTATGCATTGATGGATGGAGTGGAACCAGGTACCATCATCAGGATCATGAATCCCACTAACAATAAAGTGGTATATGCCAAGGTGCTGGGTGAAATGAGCGGTATCCGTCAAAACCAGGGATACGATCTGCGTATCAGCAACGCGGGCGCTTCTGCTCTGGAAGTTTCCGATTCAGACAAATTCATAGTAAAGGTGAGCCATTAACAAACCATGCTTTATTATTTCAAGCAATGGTTAAAAAAACTGCCCGTTGATTTTACCAGAAACCAGCGGTATGACCGCCTGACTAAAATCATCATCAGGCAACATTGCAACGCAAGCTCTAATTGCATCGATGTAGGTGCCCATGAAGGCGACTTTTCGGATCTATACCTGAAGTATGCTCCTCTGGGCGTTCATTTTGCTTTTGAACCCTTGCCTGTATTGTATCATCGGCTGCATAAAAAATATCAAAAAATAAATAACCTGCACGTTTTTCCTTATGCGCTTTCTAACTTCAAAGGACAGGTCCCTTTTCATTATGTTACTTCCCATCCGGCTTACAGCGGCATTAAAAAAAGGAATTTTGACAAAAAAAGTGAAAGGTACTCACTGATTGATGTGAAGGCAGATACATTGGACAACATCATTCCAGCACACCAGCCTGTAAGTTTTATAAAAATAGATGTAGAAGGAGGTGAAATGGATGTAATGGAAGGTGCACAAAGAATTCTTGCCAATCATCATCCTCTTGTGGTTTTTGAATTTGGTTTGGGGGGCAGCGACGTGTATGGTTCCACACCAGAAAAAATGTATGCCTTCTTAAGACAATTCAATTACCAGATTTCCCTGCTCGAAGATTATATCAATCAGGTTCCATCATTAACCCTGGAAGCATTTAGCCAGCAGTTTTATAACCGGATCAATTATTATTTCATTGCCCATTAATGAACTGCCGCCCCGGGCTTTTTTTGATGATCGGCTATTTCAGGTTCAATACTTATTCAAACCGGTAGCCTCGCAGAAATTCTTCGATTTTCATTTTTCTTTTCCCTTCCAGCTGTACTTCTTTCAAAATAATATAACCATTTTTGCCTGCGAACCTGAGGAAAGTCTTTTGATCACTTTGAAATGTTCCGGCAGAATCGGTGATGGGCCTGAGATCTACTTCACTTCTTAAAATTTTCAATAGTTTATTATTAAAATGTGTGAAAGCGCCTGGAAATGGCGAAAGACCCCTTATTCGATTATGAATATTTTCAACGGTGTCGCTCCAGTCAATTTTGCAAGTCTCTGCATTTATTTTGGGGGCATGACGCAACTGCGCACCAACTCCGGTGGATGATTCTTCCAGAAACGCTTGTGGAGTTTCTGTAAAATTGCGGTCAGTGAATTGTTGAACTGTTCTTAACAACAGGTTGGCTCCCTTAACTTTCATGACATCATGTAATTCTCCCGCGGTTTGATGGTTGTCTATAGTGATTTTTTCCTGTAACAAAATAGCCCCTGTGTCTATTTCATGTTGCAGCCGGAATGTAGTTATGCCGGTTTCTTTTTCTCCATTTATGATGGCCCAGTTAATGGGTGCTGCTCCACGGTACTGCGGCAAAAGGGAACCATGAAGGTTGATAGTACCCAATGGCGGCATGTTCCATACAACTTCTGGTAACATCCTGAAGGCAACAACCACCTGAAGATCGACATGCAGATCCTTAAGTGTTTCTAAAAATGCAGGATTCTTTAATTTTTCAGGTTGCAATAGGTTCAATTCATGTTTGCGGGCAAACTGTTTCACTGCACTTTCCTGGAGCAAATAACCTCTCCCGGCTGGTTTATCCGGAGCAGTCACTACAGCCGCAATGTCGTAACCTGCTGTCACAAGTGTTTCCAGGGAAGCCACAGCAAATTCAGGTGTGCCCATGAATAGGATACGTGGATAGAGAATGGAAGGTTGAAGTGTTGACAAGTGGTAAGTACAATTTTAAATGTGTATCAGATGGCCGTTCACTGTGTTTATTCGAAATCAGGGTAAAGAAGGTATTTTTTTCTAACCATTTTAAATTGTTGCAATGCAGGTTGCCAGCTTTTTCTGATTTCATTTTCCGAAATACCTTCCCTGATTTGTTGCATCAATGAGGCATTACCCGCAAGTTTGTTGAAGAAAGATTCCTCTAGGTTTCCTGATTTTGGACGAATAAAAAAATTGTCTTTGTCAGGGAAAATTTTATAGGCCTCCAAAATAAATTTCAACTGGATTCTCTTGTCCAATTTTTTCAAAACCTGTTCAGGTGTACCACTGATATTCCAGCCATAACAAATTTGCCCTTTCCACTTCGGATCAGCAGCTCCAGGACGGGAAACAGGAATGAACTTATATAAATTTTTAGGGAGCGAAGGGTGGCCAAAGATCTGAAATGGTTTTTCAGTTCCACGACCTTCACTCAAGACCGTTCCCTCGAAATAACAGGTAGAGGGGTAACCATAAACCGACTGAATTTCAGGTAGGTTTGGCGATGGCCTGACAGGTAGAACATATTTGCTTTTGTGCGTGTAATGAGCACATTTAATGACCAGAAAATGAAACAATGTATCCGCTGAATTCTGTGCGCGCATGTAATAGGCACTTCTGGTATTGGCTTTTGATGACAGCCATTGTTCTCCACTCAGCATCATCGCATATTCTCCCAGTGTCATCCCATAAACTACTGGTACCGGTTGCATTCCAACAAAAGACCTGTAGGTGGGTTCCAGCACCGGCCCGTCTACATAAAATCCATTCGGGTTGGGACGGTCAAGTATCAATAGGGGCTTACCCGATTCGAAAGCTGCATTCATCAACTCTTCCAGGGAAGAAATAAAAGTGTAAAATCTTACCCCTACGTCCTGGATATCGAAAAGCAGGATGTCTATTTCTTTCAGATCTTCTTCTGAAGGCCGTCTTTTGTTTCCATATAGTGAAATGACAGGGATCCCGGTTTTGTCATCAATATAATTCCCAACTTTTTCACCGGCATCAGCAGTACCGCGGAACCCATGTTCCGGACCAAATATGGCTTTGATATTAATACCGAGCTTTTGTAAAGTATCTACCAGGTGGGTATGACCAACCATGGAAGTTTGGTTGGCAAAAACCCCTATTCTTTTTCCTTTCAGTAAGGGTAGGTACACATTCATGCGTTCCGCCCCGACCTGAATGCCGTTGCTGACCTGTTGACTGTTTTTTTGAGAAAAACAAGAAAAATTATATACGGCACACGTAAAAAAAAGTATCCACTTCATCTGGCAAATTTCAGGAAAATTTGTTCAGTAATATTTGAAAGATTAGTAACTTGGCGGGCTGAATTTATGGGCTTATCACTGGATAACAAGCCAGCTCATTTTTTTATTTGGGTGAATGGACATACAAGTATAGTTTTCATAGAATCAAAATATTCATATGCCTCAACTACAAAATGGCGACAAGGTAAAAGTGCATTATCATGGAAAGTTACGTTCCGGTGAAACTTTTGACAGCTCGGAGGGGCGAGACCCTCTGGAATTTACCGTAGGTAGTGGCCAGGTGATCAAAGGGTTTGATGATGGCGTAAAGGGAATGAATATTGGTGATAAAAAGACCTTTGAGATTCATGTGGATAATGCTTATGGTGCCAAGAGTGAGGAAATGATTATAGAATTTCCGAAAACACAATTTCCCGATGATATGACTCCGGAAGTGGGGGCACAGCTGATGATGAGTAATGGTTCAGGCCAGTCTTTTCCAGTAACAGTAGCGGAAGTAAAATCAGAATCCGTATTGTTGGATGCCAATCATCCGCTGGCGGGACAAGATCTTATTTTTGAAATAGAACTACTTGAGGTCGTTCCTGTTTCGCGAATTATTATGCCATAATAATTTTTGGTGAAACGGATCTGGAAGCGGTCACCTTAGCGTCGTCATTCATATAAAATTCAGGGTACCTGCCCCAATCCGCAGTTCATTAATGGATGTTACACCACTACAATTTCACTGCATCAGAAAGATTCATGCGCTATGTGAAGATAGATACACAAAGCGATCCCCTTTCTCACAGCTACCCAAGTTCTGAAAAACAAAAAAACCTGTCTGTGATCCTTGCAGCAGAATTGAAAGATATGGGCATCGCCGACGCCCATTTTGATGAATTTGGCTATGTATATGCAACTATATCTGCTAACACGCAAAAAGAGGTTCCGGTTATTTGTTTTTGCGCCCACGTAGATACGGCACCTGATGTCAGTGGCAAAAATGTACAGCCTGTGCTGCATTCGGGTTACCATGGTCAGGACATTCATTTTCCGGAAGATCATCATCTGGTACTTCGCACTTCCGATTTTCCTTACCTGCTTCAACTTAACGGACATGATATCATTACTGCAAGTGGCGCCACGCTTCTAGGTGCGGATGATAAGGCAGGAGTGGCTGAAATTATGGACGCCGCAAATTTTTTCTGCACGCACCCTGATATAAAACATGGCACCATTAAAATTCTTTTTACGCCAGACGAAGAAGTAGGACGGGGAACCGACAGGGTGGACATTAAAAAATTAGGAGCTGATTTTGGTTATACTTTGGATGGAGGTAGTGCAGGAGACCTTGAAGATGAGACTTTCAGTGCAGACGGGGTTCATCTGGTGATCCATGGAGTCATTACCCATCCGGGAAGTGCTAAGGGAAAAATGGTGAACGCACTTAAAATTGCTGCGGAAGTGCTGGCATCTTTACCGAGGTCAGAATTGTCACCTGAAACTACAGAAGGAAGGCATGGTTTCATTCATCCAGTGCGCGTTGATGGCATGGCAGAAAAAGCCATTATAGATTTTATTATCAGAGATTTTATAACAGAAGGACTTAAAAAAAAGGAAGACTTTTTATTAAGCCTTGTAGAAATGGTCATGGAAAATTTTCCAACTGCGTCTTTTGAATTCCATGTTCAACAGCAATACCGGAACATGAAAGAAATATTGGACCAGCACCCCCAGGTAGTGGAACATGCAAAGGAAGCGATTCGTCGTTCAGGCCTGCCGCTTCATTTGGGAAGCATCAGGGGGGGTACAGATGGAAGTAAGCTTTCTTTTTTGGGACTTCCTTGCCCGAATTTATTTGCCGGAGAACAGGCCATCCATTCAAAACTGGAATTTATCAGTGTACAGGAAATGAATAAAGCAGTAGAAACTATTGTACATCTCGCCTGCATATGGGAGGAAGCATCCTGATGATTCGATCATTCAGAAATTAAGTCTCACTCTTCAAAGTAGCTGGAACCTGAACAACAACAATTTTTTTGATAAGTGAGGGTTGAAGAATACAATTTTTTTCGCCAGCGAGCTTATGTATATCTTTAAGCACCAACAAAATAAGGTGTATGTTTTTCCTTCAGGCTAACGATTCCAATTCAATTTTTAATTTTTTCATTCATTACTGGTGGGCCCTTGTCATCCTGCTGATTATTTTTAGCGGTTTATTTACCGTGAACCAGGGTTTTGTTGGGGTCATCACCTTGTTTGGAAAATACCGTCGTGCCGCCCGGCCTGGACTCAACTTCAAGATACCTTTCCTGGAGCAGGTGATGAAAAAGATATCTGTGCAGAATCGTTCGGTTGAGCTGGAATTCCAGGCGGTAACCATTGACCAGGCCAATGTGTATTTTAAAAGCATGCTTTTGTATTCTGTTCAGAATACCGATGAGGAAACCATCAAAAAAGTAGCTTTTGTTTTCATCAGTGACCGCGACCTGATGCAGGCCCTCACCCGTA
The DNA here is from genome assembly GCA_031365785.1 of Flavisolibacter sp. Classification (GTDB taxonomy): domain Bacteria; phylum Bacteroidota; class Bacteroidia; order Chitinophagales; family Chitinophagaceae; genus Flavisolibacter. Next base: position 7,255 of record JANLYU010000196.1, read on the forward strand.
CGATTGAAGGTTCCATCCGTGCATTCGTTGCCACCAAGCGTCAGTCGGAGATCCTGGGTCAGAGAAAAGAAATTGTTGACTATGTAAAAGACCAGATCGATAATACATTGGAAAAATGGGGCTATCATTTACAGGACCTTCAAATCAATGATATTACGTTCGATAAAGCAATCATGGAATCCATGAGCAAAGTAGTGGCATCAAATAACCTGAAAGCTGCCGCTGAAAATGAAGGTCAGGCCCTGCTGATAACGAAGACAAAGAGTGCGGAAGCAGAAGGTAATGCTATCAAAATTGCTGCCGAAGCAGAAAGAGAAGCGGCCCGTTTAAGAGGACAGGGAGTGGCATTATTTCGTCAGGAAGTAGCCAAGGGTATGACAGAAGCTGCGGAACAGATGAAACAAGCCAATCTCGATACCAATGTGATTCTTTTCAGTATGTGGACAGAAGCCATCAAGAACTTTGCAGAATACGGCAAAGGCAATGTTATTTTCCTGGATGGCAGCTCAGATGGTATGGAAAAAACAATGAAACAGATACAGGCGCTGATGATCAAGCCCGCAGGCGCTGAGGCACGGATCCAGCCATAATAGGTCTCTTATAACTGAAATCGCAATGGACTGGCAGCCTATCAACTGCAACTCCCATTTTATTGTTTCTCTGAGGGATACATCTCAAAAGTGTATCACACGCGATTTTTTTTTGATGGTTGATCAGTTGTATAAAATATACTGGCCTGCCAGACGTTATTCAACACATTCGTTTACATTTACCGCGAAAAGACAAACCGTATGATTAACCTGCTACAAATTGTAGATTCAGTGGCTGCCACAACCGCGCAGGCAGATGCCAATAAGGATGGACAGATAAGTCTCATAGAGTTGTTGAAATTGGGCGGATGGGTGATGGTACCCCTTGCTGTATTGTTCCTGGCTACCATCTTTGTTTTTTTTGAACGCCTGATCGCTGTCCGGAAAGCATCCAAAATAGACGATAATTTCATGAACATCATACGCGACCACATTGTCAATGGCAACGTAAGTGCGGCGCGCAGTTATGCCAAAAATACCAATAACCCTGTAGCCAGGATTATTGACAAAGGCATCCAGCGAATTGGCAAACCGATTGACAACATAGAAAAAAGCATGGAAAACGTGGGCAAGCTGGAGCTATACAATATGGAAAAAAATCTTTCCGTTCTTTCATTGATAGCAGGTATCGCTCCCATGTTCGGTTTTTTGGGTACCATCATAGGAATGTTTCAATTATTTTATAAACTGGCGTCAGGAAGTGATTTTAATATACAGACGATGGCCAATGGTATTTATACAAAAATGATCACCTCTGCCACGGGCCTGATCATTGGTCTGCTCGCTTATGTAGCACATAATT
>JANLYU010000208.1:0-4292 GCA_031365785.1 Flavisolibacter sp.
GATAAGCTGCCCTTTTCCCGCACAAGGTTTGCGCAAGCGTCTCGCCATGAATTCTGCCTGTATACCAAACCTGTTCCACGGCTTTTCTTCCCGCAGGCGGATGTCTATGCTGCACGCAATCGCCAATGGCATACACATCCGGTATATTGGTTTCAAAGAATGAATTGACCATCACACCTCTTTCTGTATCGATGCCTGATTCTTTTAAAAAAGAAATATTTGGACTCACCCCGATGGTAATACCAACAAAGCCACATGGTATTTCCTCCTCCTTTGCAGTGGTTACTGACGCTACTTTTCCCTGAGCATCTCCGTTTATTTTTTTTAATTCAGCACCCAGCCGAAGGTCCACCTGATGTTCCCTGATATGGTTCGATACAAGGGCAGCTTCTTCTTTGGGCAAAACATTATCCCAGTATAAATTTTCACGTACTAATAAAGTAACAGGGATATTTTTTGACAATAACATTTCTGTCATTTCAATACCAATCAAACCTCCGCCTGCCACTACCGCCCTTTGAATTTTTTTTGTGTTGGCCGCCATGGTTTCAAGGTCCGGGATGCCATATAACCCCTGAACACCTGTCAAATGATTGCCAGGAACAGGCGAGGTATTAGACTTGCTGCCTGTGGCAATTACCAGCTGGTCATAACTCACGGAAGCGCCTGTCTGCAGGGCCAGTTTTTTATTTTTTATATCTATGGAAAGTACATGGTCCTTAATCAGCCTGATGCGATTCTTTTCCCAGAACCAGTCTTCATAAGGCTTGGTATGTTCATATTTCATGTGCCCCATGTAGATATACATCAGTGCCGTACGCGAATAAAAATGATCTGTTTCTGATGAAAGTACGGTGATGTCATGATGGCTTTCCTTCCGGACATTCCGGGCACAGGTAATTCCTGCAATGCCATTCCCGATGATAACAATATGCTGAGGCATATAGATTTATTTCTGGTCGTTAAGGCTCCAGTTGTAATCAAGGTAGCTGATCCTGGTAGCCGAATTGATTTTTACAACACTGTATTTGTTAATGAAGTCCGCCAACGATCCTTTTTTAGTAAAATCACCTTTGTACCAGCTGAAATATTTTGAAACCTCTGATTGATCAGCACCAATTTTGTTTTTGAATGGGTCATTCAGGAAAGTCTTTCCTGCTTCTTCCAGCTGGTTGTCCAGCTGCGCTCCCGTATAAGCTTCGTTCCGCAGTTTTGGGCATGACAAGGAAGCACAAACAATAGCAAAGTGGATGCGTGGATCATTGTATTTTTTTCTCAGGATACCATGCTCGATATTATTAAGATCATACTTTTTTCCGCCTATCTGAATAAACCTGATATCCCATGGCGTATTGATAAATGGAATTTTGATTTTATCACCGATATCTTTGATGCTTTTTATTGGATAATGCTGAAGGATCAGCGACACTGTAAAAGCATTATAGGCGTTGATCCAAAAAGCTTTTTCTTCATTTTGAGTCCACGTATTTTGCGGCGGGTGCTCGCTCAGCACTTTCAGGTAAGCGTCCAGCTCCCCTTTATTTTTCTGAAGGCGTGTATAGTCAACCCGTCCCTGGGTATTGACATACTTTTTTAATAATTGATCCCACAGCTGGTGCGAAGGCGCTTTTTGTGCGCTCACCCAGGCGGATGCAAAAAGGAGGAAAGAGATTACCATTATTTTTTTCATATGCTTCATTCAATACCAGTTTTTGTCAGGTCATTAAAAAGTATGCCCAGGCTTGATCAGTTCAGGATATTGTTTTTGAAAACGCCTGATACGGGGGATGCTTTCCGATTGCACGTAAGGTACATCCGGATGGTGTTCGATATAATTCTGATGGTAATCTTCCGCTTTCCAGAATTTTACAAAGGGAAGAACTTCCGCTGCAATGGGTTGGGTTAATTTTTTTTGAAAATCTTTTATGTACTGTGTGACCTGTGCCTTTTCTTCCGGCGTACGATAAAAAATGATGCTCCTGTAGGGCGTACCCTCATCAGGCCCCTGTCCATTGACCTGCGTAGGGTCTTGAGAAGCAAAATATACTTTCACGAGGGTCGGAAAAGAAACCTGGGTGGAATCATAATATACCTGAACCGTTTCTGCATGTCCTGTGGTGTGAGCCCCTACCTGCTCATAGGTGGGGTTGGCGGTGGTTCCGCCAGCATATCCCGACTCTGCTTCCGCTACACCTTTTACACTTTCAAAAACTGCTTCCACGCACCAGAAGCATCCAGACGAAAAAGTAGCCACACTATATTTGGATACCTCTTTTGGATGTATAGTGGGTTCGGTTTTCAATTTTTTTTGTGCGCAGGCCTGCCACGCCATCGTCATGGAGAGTAAAGAAGAAAGAACCAATAGATTTTTCATAAAAAATATGGTTGAATAATTAATTGCCTTTCGAATGGGTAGGAGCTGCGCCACCTTCCGGAATAAATATCAATGCCTCTGAGTTCAAACAGTAACGCTTTCCGGTTGGCGGTGGTCCATCATCAAAAACATGACCCAGGTGGGAACCGCTTTTACTGTCCACCACTTCCATCCGTTCCATTCCGCCACTGTGATCTGGCACCAGGCGAATGGCATCCTGGCTGATAGGGTCAGAAAAACTGGGCCAACCAGTTCCTGAATCAAACTTGGTGGTTGAACTAAAAACTGGTTGTAGAGATGCGGCTGAATAATACGTACCCTTTTGATAAAAGTGATTGTACTTTCCGGTGGTGGCTGGTTCCGTACCTTTTTCACGAAGGATATGATATTGAGCCGGTGTTAATTTTTCCTTCCACTGGTCGTCATTCAATTGCATAGGATAAGATAAGTCAGTACTTTTTTTATCGTTCATGGTGGTAGCCGTTTGCGCGCTGCCACAGGAAGAGATGATAAAAGCCAGAACAGGTATTAAAAGGTGTTTTTGAAGCATGATGATGTATTTAAAAAATGAATTACAAATGACACAGTGAACTATTTCATCACTTTTGATGCAGGCATGTAAATTATTGCATTAATTCAGCATTGCCGTACAGGTGATTATACTTTTCACAGTGAATTAAAACAAACCGGTAAATCGAAAAATCCGGACTTCCATTAATGGGGTAGACCTGGTTACCGTTTGTTGATTTGAGGCTGCCCAGAGAAATAAATTCCTGCGGGGTAGCACCTTTAGAAAGGTAAACCTTCAGGTCAGGCCCATTGGTGGTGCTGAAATTTTCAGTTTTAAGTTGGTACTGGCCATTGGTAAGATAGATTTTGGCCAGTCCGCTCACTTTTTGGGAGCCCAGACCCTTGAAACTTCCACTACGGAGAAGCTGACCATCTGCACTCACCATATCATCCAGTTTTTTGTTAGGAGTGCGGCTACAGTTCACCAGAAGCATGGATGACAACAGGGCCAAGAGCATAAATTTTACTTGCATATAGTTGGGTTGATTATCCTCATTAGTCGAAAGATTTTAATGAACCTTACGAAACTTTATGCTGTTCTTAGTTAAAAATTTGTTAGAGGAAATAGGGGTAAGATACATACGTGGAAAAGCATCTTCCGGATGCGTATCAGTGTTCCTGGCGAATGAAGGCTTGTTTAAAACGCTTGCCTATCTATCTCCATATCCTAAACCACTATCTATTGATATGTGCCTGAATAGAACGAAGTAGTTCCTCTTTTTCCAACCGGGTAAGGACTTCGGCCTCTTCATTATTTTTGGAAAGGGCCTTTTCCAGCAGGGCACTTTGTTGGGCAAACAACCTGCAGAAACTGCATATGGCCAGGTGCGACAATAACTGCAGGTTCTTTGCTATTGAAAGCGTGCCGCGTTCTTTTTGGATAATAAATTCTGTGCTTTGTTTACAGCTGATCATAATAGGGTTATCTTTCTTTTAAGAACCAATTCATCTCCAGACATGCTCTCAATTGTAGTTTGCACCGGTGTATGATGACCCAGTAATTAGACGAGGTAATCTGTAAAACCTTACAAATAAAACCGGTTTCATGGTCGTCTATATATTTCATGGTAAATACCAGTTGTTGGGCTGGCGTTAGTTTTTTGGTACAGGCTTCTAAAACCATGTAAAATTCCTTCCTGTTCAGTGCGTCTTCAGCATCATTCCATGATTTCGGGGCCGCGGTCTTTGTCCAGTGATCTTCCTGATCAAAAAAATGTTGGGTTGGCCCGGGCTCTGTTAAGGTCCTGGAATGAGAACGGTAATGATCGATTAGTTTATTTTTTAAAATAGCAAAAAGCCAGGTTTTTTCATCTGCTTCCCTTTTAAAACTTTCCAGGTTTTTCCAGGC
>JANLYU010000218.1:0-3799 GCA_031365785.1 Flavisolibacter sp.
GTGACAGGCTTTGGAATTTGCATCATTGTTTTTGCGCTTTCAAAAATCTTCCTGCTTTCTTTCATAGCCTTGCTGGTAGCCGGCATGGTTGATGGCATCAGCGTGGTCGTTCGTGGCACGGTTATGCAACTAAAAACACCTGATCATATGAGAGGACGTGTAAGCAGCGTAGGATCTATGTTTATCAATTCCAGCAATGAACTGGGTCAATTTGAAAGTGGTTTTACCGCTAAAATTTTTGGTGGAGCACAAAGGGCTGTGATCTTTGGTGGCGTGATGACCATTATCGTAGTGATCATTTCATGGATCAAAGCGCCCAGGTTGCGTAAATTTGAATATTGAAATCATTGCAGCACTTTACTCCTACACGTTTATAAATTTATTGTCCAATTAAATCAAAGAACATGCACCGCAGGAAATTTTTATTCAGCACTGGACTCCTCACCGGGGGATCTTTGTTTTTTCAACAACAGGTAATGGCAGGTTTTTTTAAAACCAAAGATTTTAATATTAAAATGCTGCGCAAAAATGTGGGCATTTTTACAGAACGTGGAGGCACCATAGGCTTTTACATAGGCAAGGAAGGAACTGTAGTGATCGATGCGCAGTTTCCTGATACCGCTCCACATCTGATCGCTGACCTGCAGCAGCGAAGTTCCCAACCTTTCACTTACCTGCTCAATACGCACCATCATGGAGACCACACTTCCGGCAATATTGCTTTCAAGGGAATAGTGAAACATGTGGTAGCCCACGATAATTCACTGATCAACCAGAAAGCTGTTGCTGAAAAGAATAACAACCTCGACAAACAGTTGTTGCCGGATATGACTTTCAGGGAAGACTGGAAATTGAAAATGGATGGAGAAAAAATCAAAGCAGATTATTTTGGAGCAGGACATACCAATGGTGATGCCGTTTATTTTTTTGAAGAAGCCAATATCCTCCATACGGGTGATTTGATGTTCAACAAGCGCCATCCTTTTGTAGACAGGAGTGCCGGTGCCAACATCTCCAGCTGGATCAAAGTGCTGGAAAAAATTATTAAAAAATCTGAAAAGGGTACTGTTTTTATTTTTGGACACGCGCTCAACGCGGGCGAAGAAACAGGCACCGCAGAAGATTTGAAAAAATTTCAGGATTACCTGGGAAAAGTATTAGCATTTGCAGAATCATCAATCAAAAGCGGTGTGTCAAAAGAAGAATTTATTAAAAACACGTCGATCCCCGGCGTAACAGAATGGAGCGGGCAGGGAATAGACAGGCCGCTGACAGCTGCTTATGAAGAGCTCACCGCCAAAGCCTGAATGCGAGGTCATACAGCATGACTTTATAAACGGGTGAACTTTTTTCGGATCGGATGCAGGATGTCAACTTATTGAGAAAGACGGCAAGGGTCTTGAAACCAAACAGGTCTACACCTAACAAGTGTTACCATTCAACCAATCAATTAATCAGCAACAGATCCTGAAGTGTGCTTTTCTTTTTGTTCCGCCGTGGCTGGACTGATCCTGTTACGGACCTCCTCAATCTTTGTTACCGGAAATCCACCTTTGTCCCCATGCTCCTGGATCATTTCCTTGTTGGGTGCATTGTAAATGCAGTAAATTTTATCATCGGTTACATAACTTTCCACCCATTCTATACGGGGACCGAGGCCCGTAATCACACTACACGACTTCTGAGAAATAGCTTGCAGTTGCTCCTGTGAAAGCTTGCCTGCTCCGGGCAGGTCTCTTTCAATGACATACTTTGGCATGAATAGCGTTTTAAGTAAAAAGTTACGTAATATTTTAGGCAAACACCGAGAGGAAATCTTAACCTTTTATTTTTTTTCCAATTCCAGCAGTCTTTCCAAAACAAAAAAAGTAATCGGACAAAAACTGGAATTCTTTAAAGTCAGCGCCTGACGTTTTAATACCACGTCTTCTCCCGTATATGGAAACCGAGCGCAATCGGAGGGGCGCACTTCATAGACAGAACAAATGTTACCGACACCCAGGAATGGACAAGGTGTGGATACGACCACAAAATCTCCATCCTCATCCACCTTCAGATAAGTGTTGATGAAAACACCTTCCTTCATTCCGAGGTGCTTGCTGATTCTTTTAATATCAGGTGTTTTGAAGCGCGGTGAATAATTTTTGCAACAGTTGGCACATTGAAGGCAATCCACATTTTCAAAGGCTTCTTCATTCAGTTGTGGTAGTTGTTTCAACACCTTATTTTTATCGGCTCTGGCTAAAAAATCCTTGTAGATTTTTCTTTTGTCATTAGATTTTTTTTGCCAGTTGTGAAGGAGGTCCTGCCGCATACCGCAAAGAACCGAAAACAAAATCAAACCAATTGGTAAATGATCAGGTCCTGATCGCTTTGTTCAGCAGGCATGATTTTTACAGGAGCGTGTAAACAACTTCATGAAACTAGATAGATTCTATGACCAGCTTTATTCGTGGTTGCTCAGGGTTGGTCCGAAGATCCTGCTGGGCGTTGTGGTGGTCCTGATCGGGCTATGGATCATCAGTCTTCTCAAAAAATGGCTGGTGAATCACTTGTTGAAAAAAGGAGTGACGTCTTCCATCAGGCCTTTTGTGGTAAACCTTTTCATCACCTCCCTCCACATACTTCTGGCACTGGGCTTCATGCAAATTGTCGGTATTGAAATGACCATGTTCTCCGTGGTTGTTGGTGCATTTGGCGTTGCTGCAGGTCTGGCACTTTCCGGCACCCTCCAGAATTTCACCAGTGGTCTGCTCCTGCTGTTTTTGAAACCTTTCCGTGTGGGAGAAAATATTATCTCGCAGGGAATGGAAGGAACCGTAACCTCGATACAAATTTTCTTTACCGTGGTGAAAACATTCGACAACAGGACCGTCATTATTCCAAATAGTAAATTATCCAATGAGGTCATTGTCAATCTAAGCCGCGAAGGCAGGAGAAGATTGGATATCGAATTGAAATTCCATTTCGGCATCGACGTGGAAAAGGTGAAGAAATGTCTTTCACAAAGTGTTGGTGAGGTAGAAGGCTTACTGAAAGATCCCGCCTTCAGGATTGGTGTGGTGGCCCTTGATATGGATGGATACAGGATCATGCTCAATGTATGGGCGCCTGTTCATGGATTTAATGATGTGAAATTATTATTGCAGGAAAAAATCCTGGCCGACCTGAAAAAAGAAGGCATCCAGCTGCCGGGCATGACACCATAATTTTATTTCAGCGTTAGCGTCATATAAATCCTGCCTCACGTACTTTTCATGAATGTAACTGGAACTAATTTTTCTAACCACCAAACCCGCGTTCCGGCCAGGGTTAAATCAGCTTCCTTCCGGCACTTGTAATAACCCTTTTCTCAATTACCTTTGCGCCCTTAGAAGCAGTAGATTATGAGTCTTTTTGAAGCGCAGTCCAAAGAATTTCAGCGTCGTCATATGGGTCCCAATGAAAACGAAACTGAACAAATGCTAAAAGTCACCGGTGTGAATAGCCTGGAAGAACTGATCAGCAGAACCGTACCGCCCAACATCCGGATGGATCACGAACTGAACCTCCCGGAAGCCATGAGTGAACACCAGTTTCTTGAACACATCAAGGAAGTTTCGCTAAAAAACAAAGTGTTCAAAAATTACATCGGTCAGGGATATTATGATACCATTACACCCAGTGTGATCCTTAGAAACATTTTTGAAAATCCGGGATGGTATACCCAATACACTCCCTACCAGGCGGAGATTTCGCAGGGAAGGCTGGAAAGCCTCTTGAATTTCCAAACGATTGTCTGTGACCTTACAGGTCTTCC
>JANLYU010000227.1:0-16317 GCA_031365785.1 Flavisolibacter sp.
CACCTGGTGGTATTTCATCATGAAAAAAGAGATCAGCTTTGAGTTGCATAATATATTTAAACACAGTCTTGATATATCCAAAATAGCTTACAGGTTTATGGTAAATTTTTTTTCCAGGCCAGAGCCTGTTCAGTCCGAACAGGATGAAAAGAGGATGAAGATTTTATATATAGTGAGTACAGATCCTCATAACAAAACGTCATGGTCGGGTATCACCTATTACCTTGCCCAGGCTATCAACAGAAATGTGGGCGACGTGGAGTATATATGGCCGATCCGGTTTCCGCCATTTGTACTGAAAGGTCTGAACGGCTTTGTAAAGCTCAACAGGATATTATTTAATAAAGAATATAAAGTGCAGTATAGTGTGGTATATAGTTGGCTGGCGGCACGTTATATCAGGCAGCAAATGAAAGGGAAACATTATGACTGTATTGTAGCGCCGGTATCATCTATGCTCATTGCATTTCTTAAAACAGATGTTCCCATTGTATTTTTTTCCGATACCACTTTCAATCTATACAGCCATTACTATAAAAAAGAATTTGACCGTGTGTCTCCTTTATCCCTGCGGGAAGGTGAATGGCTGGACCGACGCAGTTACCGTAAAAGCCGACACATTATTTTTACTTCGCAATGGGCGGCAGATTCCTGTATTCAATTCTATGGTACTAGCCCCAGGAAAATTTCCATCCATCCTCTTGGAGCCAATATGGATCATGCTCCAGGTAGGGAAATTATCTTTGAAAAGGAACATCATTCTGTACTGACTTTACTTTTTCTGGGCGTGGATTGGGATCGCAAGGGGGGAAGCATTGCTTTTGACACTTTGGTTCATTTACACCAGATGGGTATTAAAGCCAAATTAGTCATTTGCGGGTGTACGCCTCCGCCAGTTTTTTCACACCCTTTCATGGAGGTGATACCATTCCTTGACAAAAATCTTCAGGAGCATCACGATATTTTTGAGAACCTGCTCACTACTTCGCATTTCCTGATCTTACCTACCAGGGCTGATTGTTATTCTGCGGTCACCTGTGAATCCAACTCCTATGGCATACCTTCTATTTCCACCAGAACAGGGGGCGTTCCAGAAGTTGTTTTAGATGGGATTAATGGATACTGTCTCCCTATCGAAGCGAAAGGAATAGCTTATGCCTCACTGATTACAGAAATTTACAGTGATAAGAAAAGATACCATCAACTGATATTGTCCAGCAGGATGCGATATGAGGAAAGCCTGAACTGGGATAAATGGACAGAACATTTCCATTCTGTGTACCTGGAAATCTTACAACCTGAAAAAAAATCATCTATTTTATTGCAACCGGAACTCAGTTAATGTAGTTCCTCAATCAGTAATTGTTCAGACATTTTGAACGCTACCTAATGTTTCAACTTCAGCTACAACTACAAGGAAAGATGATCAGGAGTATGGAGGGAAATGTCTCTAATGGATAAATTCTCTTCCGGCCGCACGGCTTTCCAGCATGGTAAAGATATCAGCATCCAGATCCATATCAAATTTCCTGGCAAACAATTTACCTGAAGCTACCATGGGGTTAAAATCTTTAGCTGTGAGAAACTTAGGATTTGGTTTTTTCTCGGACCAGTCTACGTACATCAGATTGTCTTTGATGTTTTTTCGGAAGGGCGAATTATATACTACGGTGGAAAAAATAATTTCATCCGCTCCCCACACATATTTGAAAAAATGTACTACGCGTGGATGTTCGTGAAGAAATGTGACTAAATATTCAGCACAAGCTGAAGTAATGCTGAACCATTGTGACCTGCCTACTAATACATGGTCGAGTGGATATGTCCTTTCCGGAAATAAACGGTTCACCAGAAATTGGAGGCGGTATTTTCCAGGAATCCGCCAGTTTTGAAAATGATATTGCTTCACCCTTTGAAGCGCATCGGCCCACCATTCCTTATCTTCTTCCATTCTCTTTGAAGAAATAAATTCTGTGCCCTGATGCTCCACAAAAAACTCGTAAATGGATGCTGATGACCGAATGGGGAAGTCCTGTCCGGACAGCACATTGATATAATCAAAATGACCTGAAGAAAGTATTTCGATGATTCCATTCAGCTGGGCCTGAACAAGACTGTAGCAAGCCCACCGGACTTCCACACGTTTCTTGATAAAGAATACCCTGCCTTCCTTTTTAAGGTAGCTGAATCCGCTTTCATCAGTTTTTTTATCCAGATGAATAAAAAAGTAAAATTGAGGGTGATCCAGAGCTTTTAACAAGCGCTCAATTTGTTTCGGGTTTTTATGTGCCAAAATGAGATGAGCAATTTTCATGACACCGCTTTACCGATTTTTTTGTCATCCTTTTCCCACACCATGAAAAATCCGCCAGTGAACTGATAGGGAAGCAAGTCAGCTATTTTACAGTCGAGTGCCTGAAGCACTGGCAACCGTTTTGAAAAAAAAGAAAAAGGAAAAACGTCTTCAATAAAATTTGCCTTGCCAAAGCCTGTAATTTTAAAGCCATGTTGCCTGGACAAACGCTCCAGTTCCTTTTTAGTAAAAAATTGAATATGGTCCAGGTTATCTGCTGCAGACTGAACTGTAGTACCACTGTACCCCAGCGTTTTTTTGAATTTAAGAATGGATCGCCAGATCCAGTTGTTTTTTTTACGCAAGTTTAAAATCGGCTTTGTTACAAACAGTTCCCTGGGTCCATTGCCATTGGGAACAGTGATGATAAGAATACCTTTTTCGGCAAGGCTTTGAGATAATACATCGAGAAGCAAACCAGGTTGTTGTAAATGTTCCAACACTTCACTGCAAATTACTGCATCGTACTTTTCGCCTGAAGCCACCAGTTCTTCCGCACTTTTTTTCATGAACTGCACATTTGGAAGATGGGTGATCAACCTTGCTGCTTCAATGGTTTTATCACTTACATCAATACCGAGCACGTTGAAACCAGCATTTCCCAGGTGACGACTGATGACGCCATTCCCGCAACCCACATCCAGGATACGGCCAGAGGTTCCTACAGATTTTGTAATAACCTCGGCAATAAAATCAACTCTTTTCCTATCGGCTACCCTGTTGTACTCGTATTGTTTTTTAGTTTCCATGTTCTTTGAATAAATTATTACTGACCTCAGTTTTAGTATGAACTGTATGTATGAATGTTTTATTGGCTTTTCTCATATTGATAAAGGAGAGCACCATCCCACCGATAGCCCTGGGTAACTGCAGCATCGCTACTAGTAAGTTCCTGTTCACTAACACCGCTGGCAGTGACACCAATAACGACAACAGGTAGATCCCAAACAACCAGACAAAATAGGTGGACCAATGGGGTTCTACAAAATAAGAAACCAGCACCAGCAAAGGAAGCATGAGCAGCATGATGGCCCGAGGTAAAATAATGTTATTGGCAAAAGCCAGGTTAAAATAACTCAGGTTACCACGGAGCAATTGTTTCAGGGATGGAAGAAAATACTGCTTCAGGTAAATGAACTGGCTCGACATCCATCTTTTCCGCTGCTGTCGGAAAGCTTTTGAATTTTCTACTTTTTCATCAAATACCAATGCATCTTCCAGATATTCTATGCGTATCCCCTGCTGGACTACTTTTAGTTGTAAGGGTTTGTCAAATCCTCCTACAGCATCGATTTCGCTAAGCACTTCTTTCAGCTTTTCAAATTCAAATGCCATCCCAGAACCAATCACCGCAGAAGAAAGTCCAAGTGCATTGGCCCCTCTTCTAAAAATGTTGTTGTTAATGGCTTCACTGCATGCATCCAGAATAGCAAATGAAGTATCCAGGTTTTTAGCCACCCTCCTGCCCTGCACGGCTCTTATTCCATTCCCGAAAGCCTGATCCAGACGGATCAGGAAATCATTAGCCAGCATATTGTCTGCATCACAGATCAATGCAATAGAATAAGGTTTTGTGATTTGCCGGAACGCTTCGTTCAGGGATTTGGCTTTTGTACTCCTTTCGAAAGTCACTTCCATCACTTGTAGAGGCAACGCTCTTAATTGTTGCAAGGTTTTTTGGTCGAAAGAATCGGCAATGAGATAGATGTCATATAAATGCTGTGGATAATTCAGTTGAAGCAGGTTTCTTGCGGTAGACAGGATAATGCCATCCTCCCTGTATGCCGGTACCAAAATGGCAATCCGGTTTACAGGTTCTGTTTTCAACAATTCTTTTTTACGGTAACCCCATTTCCCCATCACAGAGAAAATGAACAGATATGCCACAGACAATGCAAAATATAAAATCAGCACTTCAAATATGGTATCCAATATAGAGGTCAGCATGTAAGTCGGGGGTATGAAAAGTCAAGGCTCATAAAAATGGAGGTTTCCTGATCAGCACCATGATTTAAGTAAATAAACAGGTCCAAGAGTCTGCCAGTATTTTTTAGCAGCGGTGGCTTGCTTTTGATTTTATTTTCATTATGAAAAGATATATTTCCGGCAGGCGCCAAACAGTAGGGTGTAAAAATACTTGTATTGATGTTTTCGGTTACGGGTGGCATGCTCAGGGATGAGCGCACAAAATATAGAAAGTTGAACACTTTTTCGCCTCCATCACCTGTTTGAAAGAAATAATCTTTGTGGTACTTTGCCAGCTTTCAACAGATCACTGATATTTACGGGTCTGTACCGCTATTCCATATGGTAAGGAGTTCATAAATAAAGTATTATGTCAGTGTGGTTTTTCATTTTTGTGTTGAGTTGCTCGATCATCTTTTATAATTATTTTGGTTATGCCCTTCTCATCTACCTCATCAATTACATAGAGGGAAAATACAAAAAAGAAAAATCATATATTGAATATTATCCAACTGTTTCTTTTATTGTAGCAGCTTATAATGAAGAAGACTGCATTGAAAAAAAGATTCTCAATTCGCTGGAACAGAATTACCCTGTAGATAAGATAGAGTTCCTGTTTATAACGGATGGCTCAAATGATGCCACCATGGAGGTCATTCAAAGGTATCAGTCGGTGAAACTGCTACACCTCGCTGAGAGGAAAGGCAAATCCGCCGCTTTGAACAGGGTGGTGCAGGAAGCCCGTCATGATATCCTTATTTTCAGCGATGCCAATACACTGCTGAACAGGGATGCCACACGAAATATCACCCGGCACTACAGCAATCGTAAAGTGGGTGGGGTGGCTGGAGAAAAAAAAGTGATTTCGGCAGAAGCTTCACCCGATGATGTAGGGCAGGGTGAAGGACTGTACTGGAAATATGAATCTCTTTTGAAGAAGCTGGACTCCCAATTTTATTCTGTGGTAGGAGCTGCTGGGGAATTGTTCTCACTTCGCCGCGAACTTTACGAGGCGGTACCTGAAACAGTGATTCTGGATGATTTCATTATTTCCATGCGGGTAGCCGAAAAGGGATTTAGAATCGTTTATGAGCCTTGGGCTTTTGCCATGGAATTACCCTCCTTTTCCATGGAAGATGAGCAAAAGAGGAAAATCAGAATCTCAGCAGGAGGATTCCAGGCTATTGGTATGCTGGGATCGCTTTTCCGGGTATGGAAACAACCAAGGCTTTCATTCCTGTATATATCCCACCGGGTGTTGCGCTGGACTTTGAGCCCAGTATGCCTGGTTACAGCTTTTTTATCGAACCTGATACTTGTAGGGATTTCAGGAGGATGGAGGTACCAAATTTTATTTGCAGGGCAACTCATTTTCTACTTAATGGCACTGGCAGCCAGTTATTTACCTATGATTAATAAAAAATTCCGTTGGTTCAAACTGGCCTATTATTTTGTTTTTATGAATGTCTCAGTGATGCTGGGATTTTTCAGATTTCTTAAAGGTAAACAGCCAGCTGCCTGGGAAAAAGCCAAGAGAAACCAGCCCAACCTGCATTCGGATTAGACAGATCGGATAAACTTCATTGCATTACACCATAGAAATTATGGAAAAATTAGACGAACTTCACGCTATAAAAATAACACTCCCAGTCTCTATCCTGACTGGTGATGATCTTCTATTTTCTGAAAAATTAACTCGTTACTTGAGTTGTTAAGTTGTTTGCCAAATTTCTATCTGCTATTTTTATCTATAATCTGGACGTACTATGGACTTTATTTACCTTTTGAGGGTTTTGTTGAAGAGAAAATGGATCATCATTGGAGCTACAATTCTGGCAGCCGGGCTGGCTTATTTTTTTAGCCGCGATGACCAAAAAAAGTACCGTTCTTCCGCCCAGGTTTCTACTGGATATGCCATCAAAGAAATCATTTCTATCAATCCGGATTTTGATCCATTTGCGGCAGATACCAAATTCAATAATGCCATCGTTACTTTCACCTCAGATCCTGTTCTCAGTTTATTGTCTTATAAGCTCATTCTTCATGACCTTACTGCCCCCGTTCCTTTTCGAAAGCTTACGGACAGGCAGATGGAAACAGATGCATACAAACAGGTAAATATCGAGGAAGCTAAGCAGGTATTCAGGAATAAACTTGATTCCATGACCATGCTTACTTCATACAAACCCGATGAAAGGAAATTACTCGAATTCCTTCATCTCTATGGCTTTGATCACAAGACTATTTCAAAATACCTAAGTATTTACAGGCTTCAGCGGACCGATTATCTTCAAATAGATTTTTTATCAGAAAACCCGGAGCTGTCTGCTTTTGTTGTCAATAATGTATTTGATGAATTTCTTCGGTACACCACTTCTGTAAACAGGGTAAGGACCACGGAATCTGTGGATACGCTCAAAAGTGTCATGGAAAGAAAAAAACTGGAACTTGACTTCAAGAATGCTTCCTTGTCCAAGTATGGTATCGTGGAAGAGGGAATTACCGTAAGTACGGCAACAGTTGCAGGTGATCTGCGTACCACCCTGCAGGATGAAAAATCCAAAAAAAATCAAAAAGAGGCGGAACTCAGGCGGGTAAAACAAAAACTGGCTAACCTGGAATCTGGTCCTTCTAATGTAAAGGTGCAAATCAACAATGAAGAACTACTTCAGGCACAAAAGGCAGCAGCGGATGCCAGGCTGGAATGGGAAAATGACAAAAGCGACAAAACAAAGGAAACTTCCTACCTCAGACTAAATAAGCTGTACCTGGATCTCCGTCGGGATGCTAATGCAGACAGAAGTCCCACTGAAAGAACTGGAGAAACAAAAGACGATCTCCTGGATAAAAAGGCAGACCTGGAAAGTCAGATCCAGGGATACAATACTTCCATAGGATCTTATCAATCGCAGATCAATCAACTGGACGCGGATGTGTCTACTCTTTCCTCAAGAGGTCAAACCGTGGAAACTCTCAAAAAAGAAAGAGATCTTGCCAATAAAGAATATATAGATGCTAAAACAAGGTATAATGACGCCATTGATATTGGCGGTTCTTCACTTACAAATTTCAGACAAACGGTTTTCGGGCAACCGGCCATTGAACCAGAACCATCAAAAAGATTACTGATTGTTGCCATGGCAGGAGGTGCCGTTTTTGTCACCACAGTTTTGTTCATCATCTTTCTTACTTACCTGGATGCTTCCATTAAAACCCCCATTATCTTTTCAAAAAATGTGAACCTGAAGCTGATTAGCCTGGTCAATTTCATGGATCTGAAAAATAAAAACCTGGCAGATATTGTTGCCAATAAAAATCACCTGGATCCCACTACAGACAGAAGTAAATTCAATGCCTTCCGGGAATCGATCAGGAAACTCAGGTATGAAATAGAAAGCACGGGGAAAAAAGTATTTTTATTTACAAGTACAAAAAAGGGACAGGGAAAGACAACACTGATCCAGGCCCTGGCTTACAGTATGAGCCTGAGCAAGAAAAAAATCCTGATCATTGACACCAATTTTTGCAATCCCGACCTCACTGCACAACTTCATGCCGATCCCATTCTGGAAAAAATTATCCCTTATAAAGCGAATGGTACTACTCTTGTAGAACAGGTAAAGAAATTCTCCAAGGACATTGGTGCCGGCACGGTGTTCGCCATTGGATCTGAAGGTGGTGATTATACTCCTTCTGAAATCCTGCCAAGGGAGAATCTTTTGCACCATTTGCAGGCACTGACCGCTGAATTCGATTACATATTCCTGGAGGGCCCACCCCTCAATGATTTTTCAGACAGCAAGGAGCTGGCACAATATGTTGATGGCGTAATCGCTGTTTTCTCCGCCGGCCACATCATTAAGCAAATTGATAAACAGTCTATTGCTTTTTTCAGAGAACTTAATGGAAAATTCTGCGGTTCCATTTTGAACATGGTGGACCTGAAAAATGTAAACGTTACCTAGGGCATACCCCTCCTCCAATCAAACACATTTTTTTAAATATGGGTAAATACATTTATTTTACTACTAATATATGACCTGCCCTCAATTCCTATTCTTTAATATTTAGTCCGTATAAAAATTAATCTATGCCAACAATTTTAATGAGAATAGCTTCTTTATTGCATTTGAAATCCTCAAAAAAATTTATCCTGACTGGACAGTCAGGTATGTTTTTCCTCCTTGCCTTGCTTACGTGGGGGCGGGTAGAAGCACAGGTCAATACAGGCATCAAAAAAGCTGTTCCTGATTCTGTAATTGAACAACGACTCGTGGAGCTAGCGCTACAAGGACCGGACATGCAGGTAACAGAACACCAGGGTAAGGTGCTGGAATACCAGCTGAAGACCGCCAGGAATACCTGGACCAACCTCCTCACCTTTTCTTTGAATTACAATGATCAGTCTTTCAAACAAACGCAAACCAATGCTACCTATGTGTATCCAAAATATTTTTTTGGTTTGAATGTACCACTGGGTACTATACTTTCGAGGACACCCGTAAAAACAGCCAATGAAGCCATACAGATCGGTATGCTGAATCAGGAAACCTTAAAAAGAAAAATCAAGGCTGATGTACTTACCAAATACCGTCAATACAAAGCCCAGTCGGAGCTGATTGCAATGGAAACCGGAATGATGAATGATGTAGAAGCAGCACTTACTGAAGCCAAGGATAAATTCAGAAAAAATGATTTGAGTTTTGAAGCTTATAATGTGGTTCAAAGGAACAGGAATGATGAATATGCCAAGATTGTGAACCTGAAATTGCAGCAGGAAATGATAAAACTGGAAATTGAACGCATGATCGGCACTAATCTTGAAAGTGTTTTGAGATAATCGTCCGCATCAAGTTGTTGCGGATGACCTAATTTTTTAACTTTTAATGATCATTCAACTTACAAAAAATTGGATCAACCGTGCGTTTAATACTTCCGTTTTAAACAAAAAAAGGTTTGAATGGGTAGATTACCTGAGAGGGATAGCTATTGTTCTCGTGGTATATCGTCATGCCCTCCTGGGCATTGAAAGGAGTAACGTGGTGGTGCCTCAGTTTCTGAATGATGCCAACATGGTTTTCTACAGTTTCCGGATGCCACTTTTCTTTTTGTTGTCTGGAATTTTTATTTCCAGGAGTATCGCAAAAAACACTTTCGGGCATTTGGTAAAAATCAAGTTTGAAAATCTTCTGTATCCCTACCTCGTATGGAGCTTCATACAGATCAGTCTTCAGATCGTTTTATCCGGCATCACGAATTCAAAAAGGACGCTGGTAGATTATACTTATATATTTTATCAACCCCGCCACCTTGACCAGTTCTGGTACCTTGCCGCTCTTTTCAATGCTACTTTACTTTTTATTTTTCTCAAAAAGATACTAAAGGTTCCAACAGCCGCTCAATTATTAATAGGTACTGTATTTTATGCCTTCTTCCCTTATTTTCAAAAAATAAGCATGATTTCAGACTGCATGGAATTTTACCTGTTTTTTGTCATGGGTGACGCGCTGGCGCAATTTTTTTTCCGACCATCCACTCAGCTTTTTTTCAAAAATCCTCTTTCCCTCATTTTAATCATTCCGGGATTTATTTTGTCCCAGTTGATTTACCTTAATTATGTCATTACCCATAACCTGGATACAGACAACAAACACACGCTTAGCGATGCTTTTGCCAATAACGTAGGGTATCAAAGTATGTTTTTGGTCATTGCCATTATTGGATGCGTAAGCATGATTATTCTGGCCTTCCGTCTGCAAAAACTACATTTATTTTCTTTTTTGAGAATTCTGGGATATCATTCCCTATATATTTATGTAATGCATGTGATCGTTACCGCATTTGTGAGAATTACGCTGATGAAGATAATAGGAATTCATAATCCATTTTTACTGCTTTTTTTAACTATTGCGCTCGGAGTTGCCATACCCATAATTATTTACAATCTTTTTATACGGGACAAAGCAGGATGGTTTCTCATCTCACCCCGCAAAGAACAGCGGGTTGAAGTTTTACCAGTTCATGAAGTCAAGCAGGAAACCATATCATCTGTGTTCCGCTGATATCATCAGCACGTCCATTCAGCTGTATTTCTGATTTTGAACGAGGGTGAACTTTCGTTTGATTTTCAAGAAACGCTTTTCATAAAACTCATAAGAAATGCCAGATATTAACACCACAAGAATCAGCGTGGTCAGTGGAAAGAGGATTTCGAATGCGATTAAATTATTTCTATGAAAAATTCTGGCAAAAAGATATAAGGTAATCTGCGCCACAGCAGCGTGAAAAACATAAATACCATATGAATAACGTCCTATCCTTCTCAGTAAAGCATGCTCCAGGTTCACAATAAAATTACCTGTGGAAGCCGCCAGGATAATAAAAGCAAACAGTATGGCAGGCACGGTAGAAAATAAATAATCATTTATAAAAGCAGGACGTGGAATGACATTGGTGATATAGAGGAAGGTAAATACAACTACACATGTCTGCATCCATTTATTTTCAACGATAGGTTGAATTCGTTGGTAAATGTGCTGGTGAAAGTGGGCGTAGGCTGCCAGGATGCCAAAGCCAAATGCATCGAACCAGCAGGATGTAAAAAAGCCCAATGGGTTTAATGCAGGATCAAAAGATGCCACATGTTTCGCATTCAGATAAGCAAGAATAAACTTGGATCCTATCCCTAACACAATCAAACCGATGATAACAGGCAGCATGGACTTGCCCTTTTTTACCAGCCATGGAGCGAACAGGTAAAACTGTTCTTCTATACAAACAGACCAGTATAATTCAATAATACCCCTGTTTAAAGGTGCAAAAACCATCTGAAGATTGATGGAAAATGTAAATAGATAAAACAGATTCTCCAGTTCAGGAGTATTGATAGAAACGCCCATGTACTTCAACACAAGGTCAATACCTAAAATTGCCAACAGGCCAAAACCAAAATAAAGTGGCCATATCCTGAGCATCCTGCGCACATAAAAATCTTTAATCCTAACCGTACCTGTTAGCTTTTTTTCAGTAAACAACAGATAAAAAATAAGAAAGCCGCTCAATACAAAAAATAGCGTGACACCAAACAATCCCAGTGTGGAGACAAATGGTCTTTCGGCATTGGGCAGCTGATAGCTGATGTCATTTTTATAATCTGAAACGTGTTGAAGCAACACTAAAATAGCAGCGATGCAACGGATGCCATCCAAATTTTTGAAGTATACTTTTGCAGCAGGTAACGCAGAAGCCTGGGCTGATGGCGTGGTGCCAGGATAGGGAATGGATAAATTCTGCATGCTGAAGAAAAATTATTTAGTTGACGTCTTCTAACAAAACAATAATAGGGTTAATAGTTGAAGACAACAGGGTTAGGAAACATAGAGATAAAGATCAATATAAATAGTGACAATTGAAATAGCCCCCCTAAAATAGATGCACCGAATACGGCAGTCATATCAAGTATAATTTTCAAGCGTTTTCAAATAAATCCATCTAGGAGGAATAGGTAAACAGTAGAGGGGGAAGATGGCTGTAAAGACCTCTTGTCAACGTCATTCAATCAAAAGGTTTGAGAGTGTTTTTCATAGGCTCCATTGATTCTTTCATGGGAAACCACTTGTCTTTAAGAAGTAAAAATTTAGATTCATAATAAATAAAACTAAACTCTGCCAGCAGGTACACCAGTAGAAGATAAGGAAGAAAGATAGTTACATTGATGCGCCAGTTATGTGAAGGATTGAAACGGGTAAAAAGATAAATAAACAGGGCCCAGTGGAACACGTACATTCCATATGACACTTTTCCCATCCTAACCAGCCATCTGTTGCTGCATATCCGAACCAGCCATGAACTGCGGCCGGCTACTTTACTGGTAAGACAGAGAATGAACGCAGAAAAAAAGAAGTTGAGCAGGGAGTACCTCCAAACCGGTGCTCCATTTCCAGTCTTTTCGAAATTATAACCCAGGTCTCCCAATAAAAAAAAGGAGCTGTCCTGAGAAAAATAATTGATCAGTCCAGCTACTAATGCCAATGAAAAAGTGAAGTAAAGAAAAATATAAGGACGTTTGATGGTCATATCCAGTGCCAGAACGGGTATCAATCCACCCAGAAAAAAAGCATCCAGGTGGCTTAAAGTATTCCAGTAAACTGCATCAGCAGCCGTGAAAACATCGGTCCTTCGCTGATAATAATCGAATAGCAAATACCGGATACAAGGAGAAAGTAGTATACAAGCAATCAAAATATACCTGATCCAGGTAGGTTTTAAAAAAAATATCAGGAAAGGATATAAAAGGTAAAATTGTTCTTCGATGGACAACGACCAAAGATGGGTAAACAAGGGATTGCCAATCCATCCCATTTGGAGCCTGGTATAATTGTAAGTATAGGTAAATAAATAGGGAGCTGAGGCAGGAAAATAACTTGGAAAACGGGTCAACAAATAAATCAATCCAATGACTAATAAAAAACCGAAATAAAGTGGAAATATGCGAAGGATGCGCCTGGCCCAGAATTTTTTAAACTTCCCGGAAACAGGACCTCCCTGGAACTTATCTTTCCATAAAATACTGGTAATAAGATAACCTGACAGCACAAAAAATAACTGAACGCCCATCCATCCGAATTGAAGGATGCCGGCATGAAATGCCATTACCATAATGATAGCCAGTGCCCTAACTCCATCCAGACTTTTAATATATCCCTGCTGTATCATCTTCAATCAATAATAAGTAACCTGCACTGTCCGGGGTAATTTGTCCCTGGAATAGGAACGAAAATTGTTTTTCATCTCATTCACTATCGTACTGTCAATAGCATAGAAGCACACCATATCATCACCGCAAACCACATTATTTTCAATTTTCCAGCTTCCAATTTTTGTCCAGAAATTTCCTGGGGTTGGATGAAACCAGCTGTCATAGATGATGGCCAGCTTTGTATTTCTTTTTCTTGAAAAGCTGTCCAGGAAGTGGGCAGACCATACATTATTTTTTCTGCTCTTTGTTACTTCTATGGATCCCAATCCCCAAAGGTCAATGACCTCACATTTTGTAAAAAAAGAAACGGCTCCAATGTCATTGGCAGCTATGGTAGTGGAAGGATAATAGCTTCTTAAAAATGAAGCCATCTGGTATTGCTGTTCATATATGTTGATGCATGCCTGTCTGGCTTTTGAAAAAGCAGCTGTGCTTCGCAACACTACCGGCATCAGTAAAAAAAATAAAAACAAGAATGAAACAATTCGGGTGAGGAATGTGGTAGAATGAAAATAAACACCCACATTTTGGACGGATGCTGTGGAGATGATGAGTATGGAACAAAGGATCAGGTAAGCTTCATACCGGTAAAATTTACCAGTAGCTGCCAAACCCAGGTGAAGTATGACGACGGCGAAAAGCAACACCACAATCAGGCTATATGAATTCAACGGCCTGTTATTCTGCAACATCAGATAGGTGAGTGGTAAAAGTAGCAATAACCGCTGTGTAGCAAGGAGGGTTATACCTGGCTTCATCAAGGTAAGTTTATCTACCAGTAGCGTGGTAAAGAAGTGAGATACCCCGTTTCCAAAAAGCGATACTTCTTCTGATTTGATCAAAACGGAATTAGGTAAAAAATAACTTCCTTTTGATAAGGAATATATGCCAAATAACACCACGGGTAGCAACCCTGCACTTCCAATCAAAAAAGCCCAACGCGTTTGCTTGAAATAAAGTAGCGCAAGGCAGAAAACTGCCACCAGGAATAAACCTTCATAACGGATGGCCGTAACCAAGCATGCATAAATCAAAAGGTTCCAGGGTACGTGCCGGTTGGAATCCGGTTGCTGCATCCGAGTAGCAATCCAGTCGGCCCCATGAAAAAGGAATAAAAATGAAAAAAGACATTGAAGTGTATGTTCCATTCCACTGATCACCATAATGGGTAGAGGTGTAAAAAAAACAACGGCAAGCAGCACTACCAGGTGCCACCACACATTCAACTGTTGTTTTATCAACCATTGATGGATGGAATACAATAAAATGATTGCTGCAATGCTATTGACCACTAATGGCAGTATCATGCTACCTGAAAAAATCCGGAAAAGTGAGGCCAGCAGCAAAGTATAAAGAAGTGAGGAGGAAGCGGAGCTGAATTCATGACTATTGATGCCCCAGGTACTATTCAAAGCTATATTCCTGGCCAACTGCATGTGTATGAAAGTGTCATCGACTGGATAGATAAACGAACCATTTAACTGATGCGCCTGCATTTCAAGGATCATCACCGGGATAAAAGTGCAGAGCAGAGCTGCTGCCAAAACCAACCCTGTCTGTATCTTCAATGGACCCATCTGCATGTTCACCTCAAAAAGATTTTAGAGCTTTCGCTTAAAAAAAATATAATTTATGCATTCCTCTTGACTCCGTCAATGATCCTTTCAAACGGATTGAAGACGATCGGTTGGATGTAATGGTGCGTAGCCCTGAAACTTTTCAACTTTTAATAGCATAGCGATCATCGGATAGTAGATCACAATGTCCGTGATCTGTCCAATTGCTTCCTGCCCAAACTCCGCAAGATAAAATCCAAATATACTTGAGGTGCAGGCAGCGCAAAGCATCTTGAAGCGCGCATTGCGTGTTTTGAAGTAGCGCCGTACTCCATACCTGAGAATAGTAAAGTACAAACCGATAACAATGAGCAGTCCCATCCAGCCTGTTTCCAGGGCTTTACGAAGATAACCGCTATCTGGAGGGAAGCCTGCCAGTTCATGACCCGGTGTAAATCGCTTTCCAGAAGGTCCGGTGGTACCTACCCCACCACCAAAGGGATGACTGCGCAGATAAGGTTGTTTACTGGCGCGGTTAACGACCCTTACATTGTATGAATCATCCTTACTTCCGCTGAAACTGGTGCGGAACCGATTAATGGTGGCATTATTATATGGCCCATACATCAGCACTACAAAAATCATTGTACAGGTAATGGCTAATATCCGGGTTGAGGCTTTGTCCATAGAAAGAAGTACAAACATCAGGATCCCTCCCGTAACCATTATATTGGCGGTACGCGTACCGGAATAAGCCATGCCAAGTAACATGATACCTACCCCTACGAAATAGATAATTTTATTTTTAAGTTTTTTTTCCTGCATCGCAATAATCATGAAGAAAATAGAACAGGCAGCCATTGCAATTCCAAAGGCGGTAGGGTCACCCATGGTAGAAAATTTTCTGAAATTTCCCCAGATATAAAAGAGTCCAAATCTGTTTTCATCGGCTCTGACCCAGGTGAGCTCAAAATCAAATAAGCCATGCCATTCCTGAATACAGGCATAAATGGCCGTAAAGCAGCAAAGAATAAACAGCACAATAGTAAATCGTTTTACTTTTCCGAAGGAATCAAAAACATTGTAGGCAATAAAAAGAATCACTACTGAATCAGCCAGCCTGCGGAAAGACTGGAACCAGGCCTGAAATGAACCGCTTGCCGGGTTGAACGCTTCGAGAATGAAATAACAAACCAAAATCAGAATTCCTTTCACCACCGGGCTGGCCGTAAATTCACGAAAGGATTTACTCAGGTTTCTTCCTTTGAATAACAGGCTCAGGAAAGTAGCTATCAGCAATACATCTACAAAAACTCCGATTGGAAACTGATTATTGAATACATACCGGTCGAACTGGCAAATAAAAAAAGCGTATAATAAATTAATATATAACCCTGCTTCCGTATTGACCAGGCATGCCAATAAAATAAATATTCCGAATATAACACCGAACAATCCAAGCCCTACCACCATATTGGCTGATATAAGAAGGCCGAACACTACCGCCAGAAAAACTGCTACTACCCAACCTACCCAGTTGTTGAGTTTTTCCACAATAAAATAACGATGAAAGAAGTAACTAATAGTAGGGGTTTCCCTGATTTTTCTGCGGATGGATATGCTGGAGTTATCTGGCATCGAATTAGAAAACAATCTTGATGAATAAGATAATCAAAATAACTGCA
>JANLYU010000230.1:0-7217 GCA_031365785.1 Flavisolibacter sp.
AAAAGATTTTGAAACAGCAACAAATAGGAGGTGGTTTCAACGCCTCCTTGTATGAAAGTAAAAGGATCTGGGCTACTGCAGCGGATGGTACCAAAGTGCCCATTTCTGTGGTTTATAAAAAAGATCAAATCAAAAAAGACGGTAGCAATCCATTGTATCTCTATGCTTATGGATCTTACGGTGCCAACTCTGATCCTTATTTCAATTCATCTGTTATCAGCCTGCTGGACAGGGGTTGCCTGTATGCCATTGCGCACATTCGGGGTGGCCAGGAAATGGGAAGGGCCTGGTATGAAAATGCCAAAGTAATGACCAAGAAGAAAACATTTTCCGATTTTGTTGATGCCGCCCAATTCCTCGTCAATGAAAAATATACTTCTCCGGACCGGCTGTTTGCTAATGGAGCATCAGCAGGCGGCATGTTGATGGGCGCTGTGGTAAACCTGCGCCCTGATTTGTTCAGGGGTGTGATTGCTGAAGTTCCGTGGATGGATGTCATCACCGATATGATGAATCCCAATTTACCCCTGACCACACTCGAATATGGCGAGTGGGGAGATCCCAATGTAAAGTCAGAATATGAATACATGCTTTCCTGGTCGCCTCTTGATAATGTAAAGCCAGCAAAATTTCCAGCCATACTTGCTACCGGCGGGTTACATGATACGCAGGTTCCTTTTTTCTCACCTGCCAAATGGGTAGCCAAATTGAGGGAAAATAATCTGGGGGTGAACCCCATTTTGTTCAAGGTGAACATGGGCGCAGGACATGGCGGAGAATCAGGGCGTTTTGAACGTCAAAAACTAACCGCACTGAAATATGCTTTTGTACTGGACCAGCTGGGATGGAATGAATCCACCAAAACCTTTTCAATCGGTAAAACATTTTGATCCCTACAGAAGTGGGCGCCAGGAATATTTTTTATTGTTCTTAAATTGTCAGGCATATTCATCATCATCCAGGGCTGTAATCAGTATCCATTAAATCCGTAATTAGTGGCCCGGATACTGGAGATATTTCAATAATAAACGACGCAAATTATTTCAACCAAAACCTACACATATGAGAAATATTTCGCTTTGGGCAAAAGAACATGCAATTACCACCCGGTTACTGATTGTATTGGTCATTTATCCTTTGTTCAATCTTACTGGCTGGTTTCTTGGTGACCTTCTTGCCATCCAGGGATTTCATTTGTATAGCTTCTGGGGCTATCCTTTATCTCTGATAGTGATCCTGATCATGCTTACTTATCCCTCATCAGCAGACAGGTCCGTATACAGAAGGTCCTACACCCGCAGGAAAATTATGGACGGGCTGCTGGCAGGTACCACATTTTTATTCATTGTAATGACCGGAAATAATTTTACTTCATTTTCCGATGCTACGGCTATGCCTGCCAGTTATGCAAGCAGTTTTCCACAGGCAGTTGAAAAACCAGGTCCGGTTTCGAAAAGCAACTTTCAAAAAAAAGCGGTGAGAAAATGGTTTCACGCCCTTCGTAAAAAATACCGGGATGCCAGTAATTCCAATAAAGTTTTACTGACTATACTCGCCATCGTAGTAGGCATCTTCTTATTCATGGGTCTTATTGCCCTGACCTGCAGCATTGCCTGCGCTGGCTCGGAAGCTCTTGCCTACGTGGTTTTTTTCCTGGGAATGGCAGGAATTATTCTCGGTCTGGTAAAAATCATCAAATCCATCCACCGTGGTCCGAAGAAGCCAACTGTTTCCCAACCAGCTCCCTCCGGGATCTGAGTTGTCAAAGCGTGGTTCAAATTTTATACAATAAATGATTCAGGAGCATGTTTTATGAATTCAATGGAATCAGGCCAGTAGTTGATCCTTCCTCTTTCGTTCATGAACAGGCTGTGGTTACCGGACACGTAGTTATTGGTAAAGACGTATACATTGGTCCGGGTTGCGCATTGCGAGGTGATTGGGGCAAGATTATCATCGAGAGCGGGTGTAATGTGCAGGAAAATTGTACCGTGCATATGTTCCCAGGCTGCACCGTATGGCTAAAGGAATCCGCTCACATTGGACATGGCGCCGTGATTCACGGAGCCACCATCGGCCGTAACTGCCTGGTTGGTATGAATGCGGTGATCATGGATGAGGTGAACCTGGGTGATGAATGTATTGTCGGTGCGCTCTGTTTGATTCATGCAGCACAAAAAATTCCACCCCGTTCTCTGGCCGTTGGAAATCCTTATACGATTAAAGGAGAGGTAAGTGAGGAAATGCTTCAATGGAAAACGCAAGGCACCCAATTATATCAGCAGCTGCCCTCGCAATGCTTTCAAACATTGAAAGCCTGTACTCCTTTGCCGCATGAAATGCAGCAGCATCCTGTTTTTGAAATCCACTACCCTCCATTCCATAAAATACGTAAAGGTTCTGTATAAAAAACGATGGGGTGCGTTTTAAAATTTTGTAACTTAAGCTTATCATTTACTGCTAAATACTTTTGTATGAGAAAAGTTTTACATCTGCTAATCTCCTTCACCTGCGCCCTTTTATTGGCCAACAGTCTATATGCACAAAACGACCGCTTCGCTTACGCCATCACCGACCTTACAAAGGAGGGATCTGGATGGAACGCATTGAGAAAGCTGGACCTTCAAACAGGTGCCTATAGTGAAGTGCTGCTGAACGGAACTGATCAGAAACAGTTACTGTTCAATGCCACTACAAAAAAACAACTGATACAGCAACCTGATGCCCGCTATGGAAATCTTCTGGAAACACCCTTCACCACCGGGGTGGCGGCTGCGGCGTATGATAAAAAGCACAACCGGCTTTACTTCACACCAATGTTTGTAGACCAGTTGAGGTACATTGATCTGAAAACCATGAAGGTTTACTATGTAACCGATCAGGCCTTCACGAACTTTGGACATATGCAAAATGATGAAGGAAAGATCGTCACGCGGATGGTGATTGACCCGGATGGTAATGGCTACGCGGTAACCAACGACGCCAATAACATGATCCGTTTTTCTACGGGAAAAAAATTAAAAATTGAACAGCTTGGCGGCCTTGTGGATGATCCTTCCAACAATGGGATCTCTATTCACAACCGGTGCAGCAGTTACGGTGGCGATATGATTTGTGACAACAAAGGAAATCTGTATATTATTTCGGCAAGAAATCATGTTTTTAAAGTAGCAACTAAAAGTAAAGTTGCCCTGCACCTTGGAATGATCAATGGCTTGTCGCCCAACTTCACTGTAAATGGTGCTGTTGTCAATGCCGATGGAAATGTTCTGGTCAGCAGTGCTGTGGATGGAACCACCTATTATGTGTTAGATCCAAAGGAATGGAATGCCACCCCTTTCCAGGCTACCAATGGCATCTACAGGAGTTCAGACTTAGCCAACAGTAATTACCTGGACGATTCCAGGAAAAAAAATGCCCTGGCGAAGTTGCCGGAAGCGCTGAATCAAAAACAGTCGCGGTCCAGGGATCTGTTTTTCAACCAGATCGCTATATACCCAAATCCTGTTACGGACAACCGGATCACTATTCAATTCAACAAAGTACCATCTGGTAATTATTCTGTCGAGCTAAGAGACGTGTTAGGACGAAGTGTGCTCCAACAAAAGATCACCATCAGTTCAGAAGCACAAACACAAGGTTTCCTGTTGAATGAAAATAATTCAAGAGGTGTTTATATGATCAAAATCTTTGACGTGAACAGCAGGTCGGTGTTTTCGCAAAAAGTTGTGGTTCAGTAAACCTGTCTGAGCCCTCCGACGAAACGCTGGCCCGTAAGCCGGCGTTTTTTATGTCGCCCCATTCAAATAGCAAAACCCTGGTTACCTGTGATAAACATACACCAGAAATGATGTACGGTTGGTATTTGAGTGAATGCAACCATTTTCAATAGAATCGTAGTTTGATGTACACAATTCTCTTTTGAAACGCGATCGAAACATCAAATTGGATGCCTTAACTTTAAATGAAACCAGCACTTCCAATGAAAAAAAAATTTCTCCTGCATTTGATGATAGTTCTTACCATTACTAGCACCAACGCACAAAATAATGATGAAAAGACAGTTGGCAGTCATGTTTTAAATCCTGATTATACGGTTACCACCGAAAGTAGTGTAACCATAAAAGGTATCAAGGTTCCTTATAAAGCCATCGCAGGCACTCTTCCTGTCTGGAACGATTCAGGAAATGTAATTGCAGGCGTTTTCTTTACCTATTACGAACGCACAGACATTAAGGACCGTGATGGAAGACCCCTGGTAATTTCATTTAATGGAGGACCGGGCACACCATCCGTATGGATGGAAATTGGTTATACCGGCCCCCGCTTATTGAATATCGATGATGAAGGATATCCTGTTCAGCCTTATGGCATCAAAGAAAATCCTCATTCCATTTTAGACATCGCAGATATCGTTTATGTTGATCCTGTAAACACAGGATACTCACGAATTATAGGAAATGCACCAAAAACTTTATTCTTTGGTGTCAATGCAGACATCAAATATCTTGCTGAATGGATCAGCACATTCGTAACACGCTACAACCGCTGGTCATCGCCCAAGTACCTGATTGGTGAAAGCTATGGTACCAATAGGGTTTCAGGACTCGCATTGGAACTTCAGAAATCACAATGGATGTTCTTGAATGGTGTGGTATTAGTTTCTCCCACTGTTCTGGGCATTGAACGTACTGGACCTGTTGATGTCGCCTCACGACTGCCGTATTATGCTGCCACAGCATGGTATCACAAAGCACTTCCCGCTGATTTGCAAAGCAAAGAACTCACCGCATTACTACCGGAAGTGGAAGAGTTCACCATTAATGAATTAATACCAGCGCTTACCAGAGGGGGGTTTATAGATGACGCCAAGAAAAAAATGATAGCAGCCCGCATGTCCCGGTACTCAGGACTTTCTGAAAAGGTAATCCTCCAACGCAATCTGAATATCCCTCCCCGTTTTTTCTGTAAAGAATTATTGAGAGAAAGAGGCTATACTATAGGAAGATTGGACAGCCGTTATCTTGGCATAGACAGTCAGGATGGTGGTGATACAACAGAATATAATGCAGAACTCATTTCATGGAACCATGCCTTTTCTCCTGCCATGAATTTTTACCTGCGTGAGAAATTGAATTACAAAACAGATCTCAAGTATTATATGTTTGGCCCAACCAATCCCTGGGATCGGACCAATGACCATACCGGTGACAATCTTAGATTGGCCATGGCACAAAATCCATTTTTACAGGTGATGGTGCAATCAGGATATTTTGATGGTGCCTGCGATTATTTCAATGCAAAATATAATATGTGGCAAATGGACCCAAGTGGTAAGATGAAAGACAGACTCAGTTGGAAAGGCTATCCAAGCGGGCATATGATGTACCTGCGTAAGGCAGATTTGGAAATTAGTACACAAGACCTGCGTGAATTCATTGCTAAAACACTACAGAAACCGGGACAACCTGCCAGGTATATAAAACCATTTTGACCATTCAGAAATATCCTTTAAAATCCAAAAGTTTAGCACTATCCTTAACATGCGGTGTTTCATAACTATCCGGCCGTTGGCGGTGGGAATAATATCTTTGTAATCATTTTAAAAACATTTTTTGGAGAAAAGTAATTTCGTTGACCAGATCAGGGTCTTTTGTAAAAGTGGCCACGGAGGCGCGGGCATCAAGCATTTCCGAAGAGATAAACTCACGGCTTATGGTGGCCCCGACGGCGGAGATGGCGGCAGGGGAGGTCATATTATTCTGAAAGGCAGCCGTAACCTCTGGACCTTATTGCACCTGAGGTATTATAAAAATGTATTGGCAGAAGATGGTGAAAAAGGAAGTGATAATAACCGTACCGGAAGATATGGGAAGGATGTGATCCTTGAAGTTCCTTTGGGTACTATTGCCCGGGATGAAGAAACAGGAGAAACAGAACTGGAGATCCTGGAAGAAGGTGAAGAGAAGATCTGGTTACCGGGCGGTAAGGGCGGGCTGGGAAATACCAATTTCAAAACTTCCACCAACCAGGCACCTGAATATGCACAACCCGGATTACCTGGAATAGAAGGATGGAAAGTGCTGGAGTTAAAAGTCCTTGCTGATGTGGGCCTGGTAGGATTTCCCAATGCAGGAAAATCCACCCTGCTTTCTGTAATGACCGCTGCAAAACCCAAGATCGCGGATTATGCATTTACTACCATTACGCCCAATTTGGGGATGGTAGAATACAGGGAGGGAAAGAGTTTTTGTATGGCCGATCTCCCTGGCATCATAGAAGGCGCTGCGGAAGGGAAAGGACTCGGACACCGCTTTCTTAGGCACATTGAACGGAATTCTATTCTATTATTCCTGATCCCTGCAGACAGCAAGGATCATAAAAAAGAATTTTCTGTTTTACTCAATGAGCTGGAAGAATACAATCCTGAACTCCTGCATAAGCAATTCCTGATTGCGATCAGTAAATCTGATATGCTGGATGATGAACTCAAAAAAATGATTGTAAAAGAACTCCCAAAAGATATCCCGCATATTTTCATTTCCTCGCTCGCCCATAAAAATATACAGGAACTAAAAGATCTTTTATGGAAAGTACTCAACCAACAGGGAGTGAAAAAAGAGGAAGAAGCGTGAACCAGACTTAGTGCCGATTACTCCTATAACTGAATCACCTCCGTTAATCCTAAGTCAAGTAAGGAGTGCCCGTTCAGGCCATGGCCTTTGGTTTGGACTCACAAAGCCTGATAAACTGTCCGGCAAGGATTTCCAGATCTGAATACACCTGTGGTTTGGTAATAAAATGGGCGCCCCACTGCGATGCAAAGGTTTTGTCACCATCACTTGATGAAGTGGTAAAGAGCACCACTGGAATTTTCTGAAATAATTCTGATTGGCGGATACGGATCAACGTTTCTCTTCCATCCATGCCTGGCATATTGATGTCCAGTATGATCAGGCAGGGTAATTGAGATTTGACGTATGCCTGCTTTAATTTTTCGAGGGCTTCGTAGCCATCTGGTGCATGTAGTATTAAAACAGTTGTTTCATAGTGCTGCAAAGCTTCCTTTACCATGAAAAGGTCATCAGAATCATCTTCAGCGTACAGTATAGTATGGTTATGTTCTACTTCTGACATGGCGAGTAAAAATAAATCAAAATAATTACAACACACTTGCCGGATCTATGGCATCCGTATTCACTTGTTGTAGACGATGG
>JANLYU010000246.1:0-13838 GCA_031365785.1 Flavisolibacter sp.
GGAACGGGAGGGAGCTTTTTTAGGAAAAACCGTGCAGGTAATCCCTCATATTACCGATGAGATTAAGCGAAGGATGCTTTTATTGGGTCTCAATAATGAATATGATATCATTATATCAGAGATTGGTGGCACGGTCGGTGACATTGAATCACTGCCTTATATAGAAGCCATCCGGCAATTGCAATGGGAACTTCCGGATGAAGATCTGCTGGTAGTACATCTCACCCTCATACCTTATCTAAAGGCAGCCAAGGAATTGAAGACCAAGCCCACGCAGCACTCGGTTAAAATGCTCAGTGAAAGCGGCGTATTTCCTGATGTGATTGTGTGCCGTACGGAGGAACCCCTTACTATGGACCTCAAAAGAAAAATTGCACTCTTCTGTAATGTAAAGGTGGAAGGAGTGATTGAGGCTCCTGATGCCAATACCATTTACGAAGTGCCGATTTTGATGATGAATGAAAAGCTTGACCTGATTGTACTTAAAAAACTGAACATTACTGATTATCATGACCCCGATCTTTCCAAATGGAAAGCTTTTCTGGATAAATTGAAATATCCCAAAGCCAAAATAACCATCGGACTCATTGGAAAATATGTGGAACTGCAGGATGCTTATAAATCCATCTTGGAATCATTCATTCATGCAGGAGCAGTGAATGAATGTAAAGTGCAGGTGATGTCTATCCATTCTGAATTCATCACCGGAGAAAATGTTTCAGAAAAATTAGGGAGTCTTGATGGTTTGCTGGTGGCACCCGGCTTTGGACACAGGGGAGTAGAAGGCAAGGTGACAGCAGTGAAATACGCTAGGGAAAGCGGCTTACCCTTTTTTGGTATTTGCCTTGGAATGCAGATGGCGGTGATAGAATTTGGAAGAAATGTGCTCGGCATCACCAATGCCCAGTCATCAGAAATGGATCCCAATGCTGCTGATCCGGTGATTGATATGATGGAAGAACAGAAAAAAATCTCAGCCAAGGGAGGAACGATGCGGTTAGGAACTTATCCCTGCGAGATCATAGATGATTCACTGGCACACAGGATTTATGGTACCAAAACTATTTTTGAAAGGCACCGGCACCGATACGAGTTCAATAATAAATACCTCGCACAGTACCAGGAAAATGGAATGATGGCCAGCGGCTTCAATCCTGAAACCGGTCTGGTGGAAATCATGGAAATTGTTCAGCATCCTTTTTTTGTAGGATGTCAGTACCATCCGGAACTTAAAAGCACGGTAGAGAAACCCCATCCACTTTTTGTTCACTTTGTTGGAGCAGCCAAGCAATTCAATGAGCAAAAAGCATTAAGTAAAAATCCTTTATTGCAAAGTGAAATGATCTGATCCCTTCAAAGGCTTATTTCAGTGAAACCTGTAAGCAGGCGCAGAACTGGCATCAGCTGACTATCTTTGCGGCCTTTGGTCGGGACCCATGGTTTACTTTCGCGACCAACCTGTACCTATAAATTATACTGAAGAATGAATTTCGATCGTAATACCGTATTTGGGTTTGTGATACTGGCCCTGTTATTCATGGGCTATTTTTATTACAATAGCCAGCAGCAGGTGGCCTACCAGAAAGAAAAAGCCCGCCAGGATTCCATCGCAAAATCCAGACAGCCCAAACCAGATGCCATGGCGATGGCCAAGGATTCGGCTATGGTTGATTCACTGAACAAAACAAGTGATTCCAGTTTGCAGGGTATACAGGGAACAGAACAACTGACCTACGCAGAAAACGACTTTATAAAAGTGGCCTTTACCAATAAGGGCGGACAGCCGAAATGGGTAGAATTAAAAAAATTTAAAAGACCCGACAGCAATCTGGTTCGTCTGTCTGCAACAGACTTTGACAAAATTTCCTATACTATCGTTACACCCGCTAAAAAAACAACGGATGTAGCCAATCTTTATTTTTCCGGAGGACAGGTAGAAGAAAACGGTGACATGAACCGGATTACTTTTATTTTAAAAATGGCTGATGGAAATTCACTGGTCCACCAGTTCCTCGTGAGCAGGAAGCCGAATTACATGGTAGATTTTAATCTGCAGGTCAATGGAGTTAGCCAATTGCTGAGCAACAATACTTTATTCCTTACCTGGCAAAACAGGTCGATGCAGCTGCAAAAAGATATCTCCTATGAACGGCAACAATCTCAGATCGGTTACAAGGTGAATGGAGATTATGACCACAGTTCAGCCACCAAAAGCAATAGCGAGGAGTTTAAAAAGCCAGTCAGCTGGGTTGCGGTGAAACAACAATTCTTTAATACCACGCTCATTGCAAAAAATAATTTTACCAGTGGTGATATCAGCTGGAAGGCTCCAGCAAGTGAAGATCAGAAAACCGTGGTGGAAGCTACCGCCAATTTAAAAATACAATTACCGGCGGCTTCCCAGGCTACGGTTCCACTGGCGATTTATTATGGGCCAACAGACTATAAGATTCTGAAACAATATGGAAACGACATGGAGGATATGGTGAACCTCGGGAGTGGAATTTTTTCCTTTGTAAAGTATATCAACCGCTGGATCATCATTCCCATCTTCAACTTTTTTGCCAGCCTTACCTCCAATTTTGGAATTGTTATTCTATTACTGACCTTGTTTATCCGTTTAGTCATTTCACCATTGACTTATTCCAGCTATCTGAGTGGTGCGAAAATGAAAGTATTGCGCCCGGAAATAGAAAAGCTTAAAGTGAAATACGGTGCGGATCAACAGCAGATAAGTGTAGAACAAATGAAGCTTTTCAGGGAAGCAGGAGTTAATCCACTGGGAGGATGTATCCCTGCCTTACTCCAGATTCCAATATTCTTCGCTTTATACAGTTTTTTTAATTCCAATGTAGCCTTGAGGGGCCAGCGTTTTTTATGGGCTGATGACCTTTCTCAATATGATTCCATACTTGATTTCGGCAATGTGCCTCTTCTCAGTTCTATTTATGGAAATCATGTCAGCCTGTTTACCATAACTGCCGTCATCACCAGTTTTCTCATCTCATTGTACAGCATGAGCATGACACCTGATCAGAATAATCCGGTGTTAAAATACATGCCTTATTTTTTTCCTATCGTGTTATTGTTCATATTCAACAGGCTCCCATCAGGATTAACATGGTATTATACGGTGTCGAATCTGATCACACTCGGTCTTCAGTTTGTTATCCAGACTTATATCATTGATCATGACAGAATTCTTTCCAAAATGGAAGCGAACCGAAAAAAGCCTAAAACCAAATCGAAGTGGCAGGAACGACTTGAGCAAATGCAGGACCAGCAAAAACAGCTAAAAGATCCCCAAAATAAGTCCCGCAGGTGATGCTGAAGTGGTGTCGGATGGAAACTTTGCTTCAAGCAACTATTCCTGGTATTGAACTCGTCTTATTATCAATAATAGAATTATGAAATTTACTTATCTGGCATTTTTTATCTTATTCGTGCTGGTGATGCCGGCAAATGCCCAGAAAAAATTCACAGAAGGAACCATTTCTTATGATATTGTGATCAATACTGGGTCAGATAAACCAAAGAATGCAGACTATCTGGACGGTACCACTGTGGTGAACTACGTAAAGGGTAATAAAAGCCGTTCCGAAACAGTGAGCTTGTTAGGTACGCTGACCACGATTCATGACCGTGAGAAAAATTCAATCGTCATTTTAAAAGAATTTGGCGAACAGAAATATATGGTCACCCTTACTCAGGAAGACTGGAAAGATGCTAATAAAAAATATGAGGGTCTGGTTTACTCCATAGACCAGTCGGCTGTAAAAACCATTCAGGGATATAATTGTAAAAAGGCGGTTGGTCAGTTGCCTGATGGAACAACCTACACGGTTTGGTTTACTCCCGACCTGATACCAGATAATAAAGATTTTCAGTATGAAACACGGACACTTCCCGGTATGCCACTGGAATATGAAATCAATTCGAAGAATCAGAAGGTTACTTGTACGGTTTCCAAAATAAGTTTCAGTCCGGTGCAGGCATCCAAATTTGATTTGCCGAAATCCGGTTACAGGATTATCACTTATGCAGAAAGTAAAGGAGGAAAATAAACCTTAAGAAGATTACTGAGCAGGATTGAATTTGATTTTATCCAATAGAAGTTTTTTCTTCAGCGGTAAAATATAAGTAGCATTACCTTTTTGGTAGGTCACCGTGGTATTCAGTAAAATGTACTTACTGGGTTTGGAAGAAAAAAGGTTATTGGCCCTGAAATTATAGTTAGAACGGAGAGAAAAATTTCTGGTATTATACCTGTATCCGTTTTTAAGAGAATTGCCATCTTTTTTACCACCATCCCCCAACGTTGCAAAACAGGCTGCAGACGCTGTTACCAGCAGAACAGTTACCAGTTTTCTTTTTATATAACGTTTTATTTTGATAGAGGTAAGATTCATCTCAGACAAAGATAATGATAAATATTAACATTCTTTCAACCAAATCAAGGCTTCTTTACCCTTTAATTAACGAATAAGGCGTGATTTTGTTGTCCGAAATAATAGCATTTTTCTAATAAAGTATTAATTTGACTAAAGGGAATGCTTCATGAAGACTGATCCACACTACGATAAGGAAAGCATAGATGAGCTGTTAAAACAGTATTATAACCTCAGGAACGGACACAAAAGCATTTTTTTTGAAGAAGACGCTTTTGAAAAGATTATCGATTATTTTGATGAACAGGAAGACTTGTCAAGGGCACTGGAGGCCGCAGAAACAGCCATTGAATATTATCCCTATTCTGGTTCGCTGCTGATCCGGAAAGCTGACCTTCTTCTGGCCACAAGAAAATACAATGAAGCACTGCTGGTTTTGGAAAAAGCAGAGCTTTTCGATGCATCTGATATCAACCTTTACATTTTGAAAACCGACGCTTACCTGGCTATGGACATGCAGGAAAAAGCAGTGGCACTCCTGGAACAGGCAGTATCGGTTTTTGAGGGCGATGAAAAGATCGAGCTTCTCTTTGAGCTGGCTGATGTGTATGATGATTATGAAGAATTCGATAAGGTATTCGATTGTTTAAAGGTGATCCTGGAAGCAGAGCCTACTCATGAAGAAGCATTGTATAAAATCTGTTTCTGGACTGATTTTACGGGTAGGAATGAAGAAAGCATCAAGCTTCATCTAAAAATCATTGATGAGCATCCGTACAATGAGCTGGCCTGGTTCAACTTAGCCGCCGCATACCAGGGATTGAAGCTTTACGAAAAATCAATTGACGCCTATCAGTATGCCCTCGTAATAGACGAAAAGTTCGACTATGCCTACCGCAACATCGGGGACGCCTTTATACGGCTGAGAAAATATAAAGATGCCATTGAAGCCCTTGAAAAAGTGCTGGAGTTGTCAAAGCCGGAAGAGGTGATTTATGAAGCCATTGGCCATTGCTACGACAAACTCAAAAATTATGCACAGGCGCGCTTCCACTACCGGAAGGCATCCCACCTGAATCCTGATGACAGCAAATTGTATTATAAAATTGCCTGTACGTATTACAATGAAGGACAATATGGGAGTACGGTGAAACAATTGGAAAGCGCTTTGAAAATACACCGTTTGCAACCAGAATATAATTTACTGATGGGGGAGTGTAAACTGCAGCTGGAAGAATTCAAGGAGGCAGTACAATTTTTGTCTACTGCGGTGCGGGTACGTCCTAAAAATATTTCCGGTTGGGAAGCTTTGATCCGTTGCCTGTACACGGCTAAATTTTATCCGGAAGCAAGACAGCAGGCCCTGGCCGCCTTGAATCATACCCAAAATAAACCCTTGTTTTTTTATTATCTGAGTGCCATCTCTTTTTCAATGAATAAATCCAAAGAAGCCTTGTTATACCTTCAGAAAGGGCTCAGCACTTCTCTGAAACATTTGAAAAAGTTTGTACAGCTCAATCCGTCCATTTTACAAAACAACCAGGTGGTAGATCTCATTGCACAATTCAAAAGAATCCGTTGAGGGTACTTTTGAACTCCCTGAAATAGCTGATAGCAACATCATTGGAATAGAACAGTGCAGAAGATTCTGAATCTGGACGAACTGATTAAATCGGTTTCTTCATTATTTACTTTCTTATTTTTGCGGCCAAATAATTGAAATTGTTCAGATGAATTTTAACCTTTCTCAAATTCCGGATCGTCATCCTAAGCCCAGGATTTCCGGTATCACCATGGTCATGGATAAAGGGCTAAGTACCAACGAAGCAAAAAATTTTCTGAGTGTTTCCCATCCCTATGTTGATATCGTGAAACTTGGGTTCGGAACTTCTTTTGTAACACCCAACCTGGAAGAAAAACTGGAGGTTTACAGGTCCTTCGACATTCCTGTTTATTTTGGGGGCACCTTATTTGAAGCCTTTCTCATCAGAAATCAGTTTGAAGATTACATTGCTATCTGTAAAAAATATGGGATTACTTACATGGAAGTAAGTGATGGCTCCATTGATATTCCACATACGGAGAAGTGCGGATATATTGAAAAATTAACCCAGTACGGAACTGTTCTCAGTGAAGTGGGAAGTAAAGATGCAGCGCACATCATCCCTCCCTATAAATGGATCGAACTAATGAGGGCTGAATTGAACGCGGGATCAACTTATGTAATTGCAGAAGCCAGGGAAGCGGGAACCGTGGGTATCTACCGCGGATCCGGTGAAGTGAGAGAAGGCCTTGTACAGGAAATACTGACCCAGATACCAGGAGAAAAGATCTTATGGGAAGCTCCGCAGAAATTGCAGCAATTATATTTTATGGAATTGCTGGGATGCAATGTAAACTTGGGCAACATTGCACCCACTGAAGTGATCCCTATGGAAACCATGAGAATTGGTTTGCGTGGCGACACCTTTCATCTCTATCTTAATAAGGACAACGCTTCATGAAAAAATATGGTTTGATTGGAAAATCACTAAAACATTCCTTTTCTCAACATTATTTTTCTGAAAAATTTTTGAATGAAAAGCTCTCTGATTGCCAGTATGAGAATTTTGAACTAGCCTCCATCGATGATTTACCAGCTCTTGTGGAATCCATACCAGATCTGCTGGGGTTAAATGTTACCATTCCTTATAAGCAGGACATATTACCTTTCCTGAAGCACCGCGATGATATAGTGAAAAAAATAGGTGCCTGCAACTGTATTAAAATTATAGGCCACCAACTTTATGGTTACAACACAGACGCGCCGGCCTTCCAACTCTCTTTGCAGTCGAAAATAAAAAAACACCACCAGTGTGCTCTCGTGCTGGGATCAGGCGGTGCATCAAAGGCAGTACAGGCAGCCTTATCGGAAATGGGAATAGATTTCCTGGTAGTATCGCGACACCAGGAAGGAAATGAAATAGGTTATGAGGAAATAGGTGAAAAAATGATACGGGAGCATTTGTTGATCATCAACACAACCCCTGTTGGGATGTTTCCTAATACGGAACAGGATCCTCCGCTTCCTTATGAAGCCTTGTCCCCTCAGCACTTATTATTTGACCTGATCTATAATCCGGAAAAAACAAAATTTCTTCAGCAGGGTGAAGCCAGGGGCGCACAAATAATCAATGGTTATGAGATGTTGCAGCTACAGGCTGAACAAAGCTGGGAAATCTGGAATGCAGAATAACCGTAAATCATAATCAAACAAAACAAAAGTTGCATCAAGTCATTCATTGATGGACAAACTTTCCTCATCAGCCGATTAATTTATTTTTTACTTTTTCCGGAACACTGACTACTTTCTTCCATCCGTAATGATAACAGACCATGCCCGTTTTTGCTAAAGCCACTATACTTTCAGAAGATTCTTTAACCAGCTTATAATAAATATCAAAGCCTACTCTGGTAAAATTCTGAATGGTCAAAAATGCAATCAGGGTATCTCCATAAAACAATTCTGATTTGAACTCAATGCTGACATCACTCATAATGAGTCCAACCCCCTCAAGTTCCATTTCAGAATAACCAAATGATTGCAGGTATTGCATTCTTGATTCCTGCAAGAGGGACAGCAGGGTATCATTTCCTACATGGTTCCCATAATTGAGGTCTGTAATTCTGATCGGGATGGTAGTAGAAAACTGAAATTGGTCAGGCATCTGGATCCTTATTCGGGGCATGTCCGAGATTATTGATTTTCCTGAAGATTATTAAGAAGGTCCAGCAGGCCAGTCAGGTCAGGAGTCAGTGAAGAAGATGCAATTCTTTCCTGTAAATTTTTCAATCGCTGATGGCAAATCACGTTGTTACTGGGACAAACAAAGGCATCAAATAATTTCTTTGGTAACCTTACGGCATTACCCTCGTTGTCGCTGTACACCATATACTTCTCAGCCGTATGATTGAAATTGAAAGAAATTTTTCTCTCAGCCAGCTGCGGAAGAAATCCGTTCACCAAATCCAGCGAAGACGATTGCAATACAGGAAAATGGAGCGATGTCCTTTCGCTAAAAGCAGAAGGAGACGCCTGTTTTTCATTTTGTATGGAAGTGATCCTGGAAGTGCCTGAAAAATTGGTTTCACCTGAAGCGGCTTTCCCTGCCAAGTTTGTCAGAACTGCCGCACTATCAGAGGGCACTTCCGATATAGTTTTTTTAGAAATGAAAAGGGAACTCAGGACCGCCAGAAAGATAACAATAGCTGCTACTCCCGAAATTTTGAGGTGTTGACGATACCTTATGTAAAAAGGTAAAGAAGGGGGAGCAGCGTTATTCAGTTGATGAAGAATTTGTATCCATGCGTCTGGTGTTGGCGATGATTCATATAAATAAAGCCGGTCAGCAAAATGCGGGGAATGATACTTGTCCAGTGCAGCCGAAACATTTTCCCAAACCTTTTCGGAAGGGATGGCTTCAAAGTCAGTTAGCTTATCTTGGTATTTGCTGCTCATTATGGTACTTGCTTCCTTTTTTCAATAAATGTTTGTACGAGGTCCTGTAATATCATTTTGGCCCTCGATAATTGGGATTTGCTGGTGCCTTCGCTGATGTTCAGCGCATCTCCAATCTGCCGGTGGGTATATCCTTCTATTACATACATATTGAATACAGTCCGGTAACCTGGTGATAGCTGTTGTACCAACTGAATGATATCTTTTTCGGCCAGGCTGTCCAGCACAGAAAGATATTTGCCTTCCAGCATGCTTTCTTCCAGGTCTGTGATAGGCTGCAGGTAAGTTTTTTTTCTGAAGTGTTCTATGGCTGTATTCACAAAAATCCTCCTGACCCAACCTTCGAAGGAGCCTTCTCCGCGGAACGTGCTAATCTTATTGAACACTTTGATAAAACCTTCCTGTAAAATGTCTTCTGCTTCCTCTACTTTCCCTGCATAACGCAGGCAAACACCATACATTTTAGGGGAAAATCGCTGGTACAATTCGTATTGCATCTTTCGATCACCCCTGATACATCCTTCAATTAAGTCGGATTCTGAAAATATTTGGTTGCTTGCGTTACTCAATATTCCTCATTTAACTTGACTCATTCAAAAATGTTACCAGCATATCCGATGCTTTTTTACGGTGACTGAAATGATTTTTTTCCTGGAGATCCATTTCAGCAAAGGTTTTTACAGCACCATCAGGAATGAAAATTGGATCATAACCAAAGCCGGCTGCACCTTTTGGCTTCAGTCCTATACTGCCTTGGCAGACTCCTTCAAAATAATGCTCCTCCTTTTCAAAAATGAGACAAATGACCGTTCTGAATTGGGCCCGTCTGTCCTTCTTATTTTCAAGGTTGGATAGTAGCAAGGACATATTTTCTGCTGGTGATTTTTTATCCCCGGCATACCGGGCGCTTCTTACACCGGGTGCTCCATTCAGGCCAACAACCTCCAATCCTGTATCCTCGCTGAAGCAATTGGCTGCTGTCATATTATATATTGTGCGTGCTTTTCCAGCCGCATTTTCCTCCAGGGTGTCATAAGGTTCAGGAATATCGATAACAATTCCTGCTTCCTCAAGGGTGATAATTTCATAATTCGACGGAAGCGCCCATTTTATTTCTTTTACCTTGTTCTGGTTATTAGTGGCAAATATCAATTTCATGGAGGTATTTAAACGCTGAATAGGGTTTTGAGGGACATCCACAAATTGGTTTTCAATTTCTTATCCTTATTCAGTACAGATAAGGAGGGGGCATATAAATAAGTGCGGGCATCGAACAACTCCAACTGAAACATAGGAAAATTACTGGGCATGCCAATGGAAATCGGGTCTGTTCCAAAAAGCAAAACGATTCGGGACTTCTTTATACTTGTTACAAAGCTTACGTCTTCTTTTTTTATTAAGCTACTGAAAATGCTAACCTCCTGAGGCAATACATGACAGGCAGACAAAATACTGGTCAGCAGTTTCTGGTCCTCATCAGAAAGAGGGTCAGTGGGTGAATCACTGAAGATGAGTATGTCTTTTAACACCGGAAGCAACTGCTGAGTAGTTTGGTAAGCAGCAGGATCATCAATTAGAGAAGTTTCATATAAGTCCACCAACAGGTGAGGGTGCAAAACAATCTGATTCAAACTCATTGCTGGGGTAATTGAGAAGTGTGATACTTTTTTGTTTCTTTGTTGCTAAATTATATTTATTATGCTAGGTACGGTGGATATTGCCATTAATAAAGTGGAACACAGCAAATTGCACGGATTTAGCCTGGAAAATCTACCTTTTGGAAAGTATTTTACAGATCACATGCTGGAAGCTGATTATGAACAGGGAGAATGGAAAAATGTGGAAATCAAGCCTTACCAGCCACTCCTGTTGAGCCCTTCTCTGGCCGCGCTCCATTACGGGCAGTCCATTTTCGAAGGTATTAAAGCATACCGTGACAGGCAGGGCAATGCCTATATATTCCGGCCCTCAGATAATTTTGTGCGATTCAATATCTCCGCTGAACGGATGCAAATGGCTACAGTCCCTGAAGATATATTTATGGAAGGCATGAAGCAGTTGGTAGCCCTGGATAAAAACTGGATACCTCAAAAAGAAGAACATTCCCTTTACATCAGACCTTTTATGTTTGCTTCTGACGAAGTAATTGGTGTACGCCCTTCTGAAAGTTTCAAATTCATAATCCTCTTGAGTCCTACCGGACCCTACTACATTGCCCCTATGAGAATTTATGTAGAAGAACAATATGTGAGGGCAGTACCGGGTGGGGTTGGCTATGCGAAAACCGCAGGAAACTATGCCGCGGCGATGTACGCAACTGCTCAGGCAAAACAAAAGGGTTATGACCAGGTATTATGGACAGACGCATTTGAACATAAATATGTTCAGGAGATCGGGACCATGAATGTAGTATTCATTATGGGTAACAAGGCGATCACGCCGGATCTTGCCTCCGGGACCATTTTGGATGGAGTGACCCGCAATAGTGCCCTTACCCTTCTTAAAGAAGCAGGATTTGAAGTGGAGGAAAGACCGATAGGCATAGATGAGATCATGGCAGGATATCAATCCGGCTTGCTGAAAGAGGTGTTTGGTACTGGCACGGCAGCTACCATTTCTT
Organism: Flavisolibacter sp.; assembly: GCA_031365785.1. Classification (GTDB taxonomy): domain Bacteria; phylum Bacteroidota; class Bacteroidia; order Chitinophagales; family Chitinophagaceae; genus Flavisolibacter. The sequence continues at coordinate 11,507 of JANLYU010000246.1, forward strand.
ACATCAAAGAGCTTCGGTATAAGGATTTTGTTATGCATTTCAATGTGGATGAATGGAAAACTGCCCCCACCATCAGAAAATGGTTGAATGATATCCGCGAAGGAAGGAGAGAAGATAAATATGGTTGGATGGTGAAAGTGGGTTGAGTGCCGCGGATGATAAAACTTTTACTTTTTAGCGTTCTATTTTTGGTGGTTCACCCTCCTGCCTTTACCTTTGCCCTCCTTAAAATTCAAGGTTTGTAATGCCTACAATACAACAATTAGTACGTAAAGGAAGAGAAATTATTCGCGCAAAAAGTAAATCCAGGGCCCTTGACAGTTGTCCGCAGCGTCGTGGTGTATGTACCCGTGTGTATACAACGACACCCAAAAAGCCCAATTCTGCTTTGCGTAAAGTAGCAAAAGTTCGTTTAACGAATAAAGTGGAAGTGATTGCATACATACCCGGCGAAGGACATAATCTACAGGAGCACTCTATTGTTTTGATCCGTGGGGGAAGGGTGAAAGATCTTCCTGGCGTTCGTTATCATATTGTAAGAGGTTCATTGGATACGGCTGGTGTTAAAGACCGTAAAAAGAGTCGGTCGAAATACGGAACCAAGAAAGAAAAAGCAGGGGCTAAGCCTGCTGCAAAAAAATAACCCGCTGGCTGACATCATAGTACCGGATGGTGCTAAAAGATGGAAAGCCAAAAGATCAACATTTTAAAAATTAAATTAACGGATAGCGGGAGGATTGTTTCCATACATCCTTTCAATTTTATCCGTGATAAATCAGCGATAAGATGCGTAAATCCCAGGCGAAAAAACTTCCTTTAGCACCAGATCCACGTTTCAATGATAAACTGGTGACCCGTTTTGTTAATAATATCATGTGGGAAGGAAAAAAAAGTATAGCATTTGATATATTTTACGATGCTATTGATAAAGTTGCTAAACAAACTGGCGAAGAAGGCTATGAAATATGGAGAAGGGCTTTATCGAATGTAACCCCGGCGGTGGAGGTGAGAAGCAGGAGAATTGGTGGAGCTACTTTTCAGATACCTTCAGAAGTGCGGGCAGACAGAAAGATTTCTTTAAGCATCAAGTGGCTGATCCGCTATAGCCGTGAAAGAAACGGGCGTAGCATGGCCGATAAACTGGCGAATGAAATAGTAGCTGCTGCAAAAGGGGAAGGTGCAGCTTTTAAAAAGAAAGAAGATACACACCGGATGGCTGAAGCCAATAAGGCATTTGCTCACTTCAAAGTCTAAATTCTTAGATATAAAGAAAAACCATCCACCAAAGGCGGATGGTTTTTTATTGTTAGGTCTGCTCAGGAATTTCCATTATCCATTCCAGATCCACTGCTGGAATCTGTTGGAGAAGTGACACCTTCCGGAGTTTGTGTACCTGTTGATATATCAGATCCCTGGTATTGACTTCCGCCATTGCTACCACTGCTCCGATTGTTGTTCTTGGCAGATGACGAACTGTTTCTTCCGGTATTAGAAGACCCGATGCGGCTGCTGGAAGAACTGCTCCTGGATGCACTGCGGCCACCAGAAGCGCTTTTAGAACCAGCTTTCTTGGAACTTCCACCTGAAGAACTACGGGAAGCTGCTTTTTTGGTAGAACTGCTGCGTGAAGATGATTTACGGGAACCCCCTTTTGAAGATTTTGATGCGCTTTTGCGGGGTGCACTTTTCTTCGATGCACTTTTCCTGGATGCACCTTTCTTAGAAGAGCTTTTTTTGGAAGCGCTTTTTTTACTTGTACTTTTTCTTGATGCAGATTTTTTAGAAGCACCCTTAGATGAACTACCTCTACCAGAAGATGAACCGCCTCTTGAAGCTGAACCACCACGGCGGGATGATTTAGATGCTCCTTTTTTGGATGCGCTCTTTTTGGAAGATCTGCCGCCAGAGCCCCTGCTCGATGATTTTTTGGATGCGGCCTTCTTGGTTGATTTTGCCATATTTAATGGGGTTTAATGAGAGTTAAAAAATTTTCTTTTTGAAATTACGATGATGTAAACGATTTGCAAAAATTATGCAAAAGTAAAATCGATTTTATTTTTTTATAAATGTAATTGGAGGGTGAGCTTTAACAAACATTCTTTACCTGTTTGTTTTTCATGGGCTGTATTTTACTACCTTTGCACCCTCAATTTCGGGAGTTGTCTTTGTGGTTTTGAAGGGTTCAATCCGGAGGTCATGTCAGCTCACTGGTAAAGTTGTACAATTTTCAATTATAATATCATGGCAGATTTGAGGTTTCAACGCAATTTTGGTATTGCCGCGCACATTGATGCCGGTAAAACCACGACCACAGAGCGTATTCTACGTTATA
>JANLYU010000286.1:0-3905 GCA_031365785.1 Flavisolibacter sp.
GGTAAAACTCAGTTTCACCGGTAAGTGTTGCGGCACCAGACCGGGTAGCAAAAGAAATGGTCCTTGAAAAGGGTACGTAAAATCCCATGTTTGCCACATAACGATAAAAAGAACGGTTGGACTGGCTAAGGTTACGTGTATAAATGGCTGCTGCATTGAAGCCAAAACCCCTGGTAGGTACCACCAAATGATTTACATGATAATAAGCATAATTGATTTGAGCCCCTACGAATTTTTTTAAATTGAATAAGGTGGGATCACCGGGCAATAAATTAATATCAATAAATTTATCTAATTCACGTTTTACCCTGATCGCCTGGTAAAATCCTGAAAACCCAATCTGGATTCTTGTATTTATGAAACGGTTAAGGCCAATACTCGCAAAAGCTTCATTAGTGAAAAGATGGTAATGCTCAATGAGTTGGCGCTTGGAGGTTTCGTTACCCAATCCAAAATAATAATTTTTTAATTTCTGGTCATACCTGCCATTCAGCAACAGACTCCAGGGACCTATAAAATGGTTGAAGATTCCTGTGTAATCGCTTCCGAATGAATTATTACTGATGGAGTAATTTATGGTGAGCGTTTGTTTCCATCCAAAAGGTTCTTTTCTCCATTGCTGTTTGGTGTATGAATATCCAAGGTTGAAAAAGATACCACGGGTATTACTATAACTCGGCGACTTTATACTGGTACTGGCATTGTATTTAAATGCCCTGTAATGGTAGGCATTGATAGCAGTGTCATTAGATACATGTGCGCGTAATTTACCAATAGTGACATTGCCCTTGTTATCATAATATCTGATTCGGGTGGAAGACTGGTTGATCAGTGAATCCTTGCCGGTTCCTCCAATAATCCTGAGTAGGATAGGATTGTTTTCCTGACCATCCACCCTGAAAACATCATTCCCCTTCAGTCCATACAGTCTTATTTCGTGGGTTTCAAAACCATAGAATGTACGGGAGTAAAAAGGGTTCGACTTGGGCTGCCCGTTTTTATTCAAATCAAACAAACGAATGAGTAACTGATGGTTGGGCAGGTAGGCAACGGAAAATAATTCACTTTGTTCAGTTCCTACAATGTCCACCTCTTCGCTTAAAAAACTATAATATTTTTCCGCATACTTCACCAAATCATTTCTTCTGGATTTGAGCTTGGCAATCATTTCTTTTCCTGAGATGGTAAATAGTTCAGGAGGAAGCTGGCCAATACTTTTTTCAATCACCTCATCTGTCTCAGCCTGCTGAATTTCCTTTGCGATGTCTATCCAATCCTTTCGGGGAACTTCGTTGGTCAGTTGCCGGTCAATATACCGGGCAGGGAAATTGTAATTTTTTATATCCCTGATTTTATAGGAAAAGGTTTGAAGATGTTCCAGACCTTCGTTGGATATGATCTTCTTGATCATAAATCCATCGAATTTGGTAAATGCCTGATCCCTGTCGCGCGGAATGGGTTTATAGATTTTGTAATCCCCACTGTCAAATTCTGCCCAGCGCCACTGGTCATCATGCCTGCCCCAGTCGCCGAGGAATATGTCGAACAGTCGTGCCCTCACGAAGGCCCTCTGATCCACACGGTGATCACTTTCACTGAACACCTTTTTGAACATATTTTCTGTTCCCTTCACATCTTCAGAAAATCCGAAGTTCGGGGCATCTTCCTGATTGCCTGCGGGACGTTCTTCAAAAAGGCACAAGGTGTTGGCAAAAACTGCGTTGAATTTCCCGAGGCTTGGTGTAAATGGAACGAAAACGATGCGTGGATTGGTATGAAAGATACCAGCAGCTTCGATCATCACAGGAACTGTGATGGCACCAAAAGGGTGTGCCATTGAAACCTGGTCCTTGGCCAGGTCTTCCACAAACGTTTCCTGAACATTTTCCGGAAGAATAGCGCCATAGTCTTTATCAATAGAACGCAAAACATATTGCTTTCCATTTCTGTCTTTCAGTCGTAAAGTTTGTGTTTGCCTCCCACCTCCCTGTTCTATGGGGATCAATCCACCTTTTTCTTCATCCAGGTGAATCACAGGTACTTTTACTGGTGTAGTCCATTCCTTCCTGTAGTGTTTCCCCCATAAAAACGTATGGATTCCGTTGGCTTTGTATTCTTTGCCGGCTATTACAGTTCTGAATCCGGGTTCTGAGCTGTCTACAACAAATGTTTTTTGACCGATAGAGAAAAAGGGAATGCATAAGCAAAAGCCTACCAGATAAATCAATAAATTCAATTCCTTTTTCAATTTTTCCTGCATATCGATCATAGTGGATGGGTTTTCATAAAGGTTTAGAAAAGGTGTCCAGATGCATAAAAATTTTCAATTCGTTTGCAGTTCACAAATTTACCGACAAATTTATAGCTATCAGAAACGGGCTGAATAATCTGAACCTATGGCCTGATGAAGGTTTTACTTTACTTTTGCCGCCTGATAATAAAAATTATATGGCAAGTACTTCAGATATCAGCCGAGGTTTGATCATCAAATTGGACGGAAGTCTTTATAAAGTGATGGATTTTGGTGAAAACAAAACTGCCCGCGCAGCAGCCAAAGTGTGGGCCAAATTAACTGGGGTTGATAACAACCGGAGTATTGAAAAGACATGGAACAGCGGCGATAGTATTTTTCCGGTACGCGTAGAAAGAAAGGATTATCAATTTCTATATAAAGATGAAAGTGGATATAACTTTATGGATACGGAAACTTTCGAACAGGTAGCAGTAGCCGAAAATTTAATTGATGCCCCAAAGTTTCTTAGAGATGGCGATGCTGTATCAGTCCTTTTCAATACTGAAACTGAACTGCCAATGAGTGTTGAATTGCCAGAAAAAGTAGTTGTAAGAGTTACTTACAGTGAACCCGGTATGAGAGGCGACACCGCTACAAGAACACTAAAGCCTGCTACTGTGGAGACAGGGGCTACCGTAATGGTTCCGCTTTTTGTAAATGAAGGTGAACTGATACGTGTGAATACAAAATCAGGAGAATACGTGGAACGGGTGAAGGAGTAAGTACGATCCGTTGCCTAATTTCTATTATAGAAATGGTTTTAGAACCCTTTCACCATGGTTGTTACATGGACTTTGAACTGTTATAATCCCTATCTTAGCCCACCTGTAGTAACCAAAATCATAATAAATTGAAACAAATGGATTTCAAGCAGATTCACGAGCTGATCAATCTGGTCAATGATTCAAATATTGGTGAACTGACAATTGAACAAAAGGAATTTAAGATAACAATCAGGCAGAAAGAAGAGCAGGTGACTCAGATGTTCTCTTCCCCGGTACCGCATAGCCCTGTCTACAACCTCCCCTCCATGCAGCAGGCACAGGAAATACCGGGCATGGCTGGAAATACTGAAAAAGCTTCACCTTCTCAGGCAATAGCTACCATAACAATAAAAAGCCCGATGATCGGCACTTTTTACCGCAAGGCTTCTCCCGATAAACCAAATTTTGTTGAGGTAGGACATGATGTAAGTCCGGGCAAAGTGGTTTGTATTATTGAAGCCATGAAACTGTTCAACGAAATTGAAAGCGAAGTGAAAGGTAAAATAGTCAAAATCCTGGTAGAAGATGCCTCACCAGTAGAATATGACCAGCCATTATTTTTGGTGGAACCTGCATAATGCCATTCAGGGGGAAGGATAGTTGAATCTTTCCGCAAATCAACGTTCATAGAATCACCTCGTCAAATCAAGAAGTGTGTTTAAAAAAATACTGATAGCCAACCGTGGTGAAATTGCTCTTCGAATTTTACGTACCTGTCGCGAAATGGGTATCAAAACTGTAGCAGTGTATTCTACAGCAGATCGGGACAGCCTCCATGTGAAATTTGCAGACGAAGCAGTGTGCATTGGTAAGCCTCAAAGCAGTGAATCATACTTAAATATCCCTCA
>JANLYU010000297.1:0-10329 GCA_031365785.1 Flavisolibacter sp.
AGGCTCTGTGGAAACCTTGATTGACAATTGTCTGGGTGGAACCGGATAATAAGCCATGCACACTGCACAGTTGCTGACAGCTGTAGTTTCTAATGTAAAATAAAATTCATCACCTTCCCTCAGGGTGGCGGGAAAGTTGCAACGGCTACCTAATGCAAAAACATTCTGATACGATTTACCGGAATTCCCGTCTGTCCAGGAAGACATCATCAAAGTGGTATCCATCTTCCCACCAATGACTTTGATAGTATAGTTCATACAGTCCCCTTTCACCACCAGTTTTCCTTTATAGCAACCTGCGGGGTAGTTGAATTTCTGGTGTCCGCAATTTTTAGTGACAGCCGCCATAGTGAATAGGAATAGTGGGAGTAACATCAATTTCATTGACCTGTTTTTTAAGTAAGGTTGGAATTCAGAACCGAAGGTGACGAACAGTTACACCGCCGTTGATCAGTTGCTTCAGGGAATCAATACCAATTTTCAAATGCCTTTCTACAAATTGCTCCGTTACCTTCCTGTCGCTTTCCTCAGTCTTTACACCGTCTGGTGTCATTGGCTGGTCACTAACCAGTAACAGGGCGCCTGTTGGGATTTTATTATAGAATCCAACGGCAAATATCGTTGCTGTTTCCATGTCTATGGCGTAGGCACGGATCTTTTGAAGATATTCCTTGAAGGGTTCATCATGCTCCCAAACCCTCCGGTTGGTAGTGTAAACAGTACCCGTCCAATAGTCTACCTCGTATTCACGAATGGTAGTGGAAATAGCTTTTTGAAGCGCGAAAGCAGGCATCGCGGGAACCTCTGGTGGAAAATAGTCATTGGAAGTACCCTCTCCACGGATGGCTGCAATGGGCAGTATCAGGTCACCCAGTTTATTGCGCCTTTTCAGACCACCGCACTTTCCAAGAAATAATACCGCTTCAGGTTCAATGGCCGTAAGCAGATCCATCACTGTGGCAGCCGTAGGACTTCCCATGCCAAAATTGATAATGGAAATACCATCCGCCGTAGCACACTGCATGGGCTTGTCGCTGCCAATGATCTCCACTTTATTCCAGGAAGCAAACATGCGCACATAATTACTGAAGTTGGTGAGTAAAATAAATTTGCCAAACTGGTCAAGCGATGCACCTGTATACCTGGGAAGCCAGTTCTTGACAATATCTTCTTTCGTCTTCATCTGTAAATGTCTTTTATTTTTATCAATGCAGGCCTATAACAAATAAACCTGCCTGAACGTAGGATGCTGACTGCTCGGATCAACGAATTTAATCATTAGGTTTGACCTATGATTGCCGTGGAGTATCCAACGCCCAGCTTCCGTACCAAAAATGAAAATGGAAAAAATTTTATTTTCGATAATATCAGGAAAAGCTGGTTGTTACTGACAGAAGAAGAATGGGTGCGTCAAAACTTCGTGAATTACCTCTGCAACCGCTTATCGTATCCCACCACATTGATAGCATTAGAAAAAGAAATTCTTCTGCACACCATGAAAAAAAGGTTTGATATCCTGGTTTACAACGAACTTTTCATTCCCTGGATGCTGGTGGAGTGTAAAGCGCCAGCCGTCAGGTTGGGTGAAGAGGTGTTGCAACAGGTGCTCCGATATAATATCACTGTTCCTGTTCAATTCATCATCATTACCAATGGAACAGCCACCTTGGGATGGGAGAAAATAAATAATTCCTTACAATTGTTAGAGGCCATGCCTTCCTGGCCATTGCCTTTAGACAAGCCTGCGTAATAGAATTCCTATTGCCTGTTACAAACAACAACCCTATCAATCATTGGCTGCAAATAGTTACTAGAAATCTTTTCTTTTTTCCATTGCTTTTTGCATGGGGTTGGGTCCTGCAGATTGTCCCCTGACCGTTTGCCTGGCTTTGAAAACCTGGAACCTGGTGGGTTCCTTTGTCACCGCTCCCCATGTATTATTCGATTCATCTATATCCGCGGTCTCTCTCATGGGATCGATCTTGATGGCAGTGACTTCCTTATTCTTTACAAAAAATTTAGTAACATTTTTTTCATTCAGCCGCCACACTTGTGCAGGAATGCGTTCTATTTCTTTCGTACCGTCTTTATACGTCCATTCAATAATAATGGGCATGATCAATCCGCCTTTATTGCTGAAATCCAGTTCATAAAAAAACTTGTTGGCGATTCGATCTTTTTCTGCTTCTGTCAAATTTTCTACCGGGCCTCCTGGAGTGGCCATGTATTTTGAAGTATCATAGGGTTCCACACCGCGTGCGTACCTCCAGTAAAAATCACGCAGGGAAGTATCAACATCTGTCTGAAAAGTAATCGTTGGATCCTGGCGGTTCCTGATTTTATTGACATCATCTACTGACTGCATGGGTGGAGTAAGTGGTTGCAAGTTGGTATTTCCCTGCCTGGATCCCTGGTTCATGGTATTGAAATCAGCCTTGGCCGTTTTTACAGAGTCCAGTGAAATATCGCAAGGATCAGTACCATAAAACCAACCCCTCCAAAACCAGTCAAGGTCTTCTCCGCTTGCATCTTCCATCGTACGGAAGAAGTCTGCAGGAGTGGGATGTTTGAAGGCCCACCTTTTTGCGTATTCTTTGAAGGCGTAATCAAACAATTCGCGGCCCATGATCGTTTCCCTTAGAATATTCAACCCTGTGGCCGGTTTAGCATAAGCATTATTGCCAAAGCTGGTGATGTTTTCAGAATTGGTCATGATGGGTTCCAGCTGGTTCTTTCCCAACTTCATGTAATCTGTAATTGTCCAGGCTGCACCCCTGCGGGAGGGATATTTATTGTCGAATAATTCCTGTGTGAGGTATTGAATAAAAGAATTTACGCCTTCATCCAGCCATGTCCATTGGCGTTCATCGCTGTTGATGATCATGGGGAAAAAATTATGTCCCACTTCATGCGTAACTACACCAATCATGGCATATTTAGTTTGCTCACTATAGCTCCCGTCTTTGTTGGTGCGCCCGTTATTGAAACAAATCATCGGGTATTCCATTCCATTGGCGGCTTCTACACTTTGTGCAACAGGATAAGTGTAAGGAATAGAAAATTTAGAATAGGTTTTAATGGTATGAGCCACCACTTTGGTAGAATACCTCCGCCACAGGTTGTAAGCTTCTTTAGGATAGAAGCTCATGCACATGATCTTTTTTCCTTCCACCATCACCGGCATAGCATCCCAAACAAATTTGCGTGATGCCGTCCATGCAAAATCCCGGACATTATCAGCTTTGAAAATCCATGTTTTGGTTTTGGTACTTTTTTGTACTTCGGCTTTTTTGGCGTCATCAAGTGTTACGATCTCTACCGGCTCTTTGGAAGACTGTGCTTTTTGCCAGCGTGGTAATTGCGCAGCCGTTAAATTTTCCTGGTAGTTCATCACCTCACCGGTTCCCCCAACTACATGGTCTGCAGGTACAGTTACCTGAACTTTATAGTTGCCGAAAGTCAGGGCAAATTCTCCTCTGCCAGCAAACTGGTGATTCTGCCATCCCTGAAAATCACTGTACACGCAAAGCCGTGGATACCATTGTGCAATCGTAAACACATAGTTCCCATCTTCAGGGAAAAATTCATATCCACCTCTTCCTCCCATGGTATTTCTATCAGGTATCTTATAACTCCAGGCACAATTGAAAATAAATTTTTGTCCGGGTTTCAGAGGGAGGGGCAGTTCTAACCGAAGCATGGTTTTATTGATAGTGTACCGGAGTGGTTTATCCAAAGCATCGCTCAGCTTGGAAATAAGGTGCCCGTATCCATTGTCTTTTTGTTCCCCATCACTGGCTAGGAGGTCCTGTACTGTGGTTCGGTCTGGAATGGAACTGCTGGTCTGGTAGTTGGCATTGTTAACCGTACTGTGTTCGTTTTCATCCAGCTGAATCCACAAATAGGAAAGAATATCAGGGGAGTTATTGTAATAGGTTACTTTTTCCATTCCAGTGAGCCGGAGTTCTTTTTCATCCAGTGTGGCTTTGATGTCATAGTCGCACCGCTGCTGCCAGTACTTGGGACCCGGAGCCCCGCTGGCGGTTCGATATTCATTGGGTGTGGGAAGGATGACACCGAGTTGTTCGAATTTATTCCCGTGATTGGAACCTGGATTGTTCATGATATCCTGGGAAAAAGTAGTAAGGACACACAGACTCATGGTCAGCAATAAGAAGATTTTTTTCATGCTTATCATTTGAAATTGATTTTGAAATTACATTTTAATATGTTCCGCGTAAAACAATCATCAAAGAGGACAATGCCTTGCCAGAGGTTGGTTCTTTGATCCAAAAGCTTTTAGACCACCTTTCCGCCGCCATTTTTAATCCCATAAATAAAACGAGGCCAGAAATAATAACTACCCATGTCCGACGTTTTATTTTGACTATTGAAATGAAAACATGTGCCAGTAAAAGTACCACCAATACAATGAGTATCTGGGCAAGTTCCAGGCCTGCACTAAAACTAAACATCGACAAGGCAAAGTTCTGGTCGGAAGCCAGCACCATCCTTAAAACATTGGCAAAAGCAAGTCCATGAATAAGTCCAAAGAACAAGGCAAGGAAATAATTCCAACTGATGGTTCTGGGCAGGAAGGATTTATGAAAAAAATTAGCTATGGCAGTCATTACGATGGTGCAGGGGATAAGAAATTCTACCATTCCTGTATTGACTTCTATCAGCTGTTGCGTGCTGAGGATCAGTGTTATCGTGTGCCCAATAGTGAAGGCTGTTACCAGAACCAGCACCTTCTTCCAGTCTTGAAAAAGGTAAACAGCCGCCAGTGCGGCAATGAATAAAATGTGATCCAGGGCTTCTATGGTGATGATATGTTGCCATCCCAAAGCAAAGTAAAAACTGAAATCATTCATGTGTACAAAAATGTTAGCATTATTCTATGGCTATTGGGTAATAGTTAACTTTCCCACATCAAAATAAACCAGACTTTTGTTCTGGTACTAAAAACTTTTCAAATGGTCATGCTATGGTTTCCGTGGTGGCTGGCAGCATTGCTGTTGGTGGCCCCCCAAAAAAATGATTCTACAAACCAGTTATTGGTGAAACGCCATCCATTTTATATCGCTGTTACTGAAATCAACCAGAATGTAAAAGATAAAACGCTTGAAGTGAGCTGTAAGATGTTTGCCGAAGACTTGGAATCCATCCTACAAAAAAATTATAAAACCACACTCGACCTTTCCAGTGAAAAAAATAAAATAGTTCTGGACAGGCTGATCGCTGATTATATTGGAAAGCATTTATGGATTGCGGTAAATGGTCAACCTGTTGTTCTGAAATATCTGGGTTTCGAAAAAGAAAAAGAATCTGCTTACTGTTATTTCGAAGTGACGGGTATCCCGGATATTAATAAAGTAGAGGTTACCAACCAGATCCTGTATGACTTCAACAATAGCCAGGTGAATATCATTCATGTGGTGGTAAAAGGGAAACGCCAGAGCATGAAGCTGGATTATCCTGAAAAGCTGGCAAACTTTAATTTTTAGAAAGGAGAGTTGAATTGCGATCGGCCCATCGCTGTGGAGTGTTCAGCAAAGAATACATTTTTAAAAATATAATTTTATAAATTCTTCCCGTCCGTCCACTAATCTTAGTCCATATCATCGATGATGGCCTGGCTGGGTTTTACTAATACTTTGTCTATCCTGTGGCCGTCCATATCAAGGATTTCAAAGTCAAAACCCCGCCATTTCAACCGGTCACCGGTTTTAGGAATTCGTTCCATTTCCTGTAGTATACAGCCAGCCAGCGTATCAAACCCATACTCCTCATCACTGGCCCAATCTGCTTTGTCGAAGCGACTTAAAAAATCATAGAATGGTATCTGAGCATCTACCAGGTAACTGCCATCCTCTCTTAGTAAAATTTCATAGTCTTCAATACCAGTTTGGGGTATATCGCCTACAATGGCTTCCAGAATGTCGTTCAGTGTAATCATACCCTGAAGGCTTCCATATTCGTCTACAATAAAGCAGGAATGCTGTTTGGTTTCTTTGAATTTTTCCATCAGCTGGTAAGCAGTATTATTTTCAGGAACAAACATCGCAGGTTGCACTACATCTTTGAATTGCGTAAAGTCATCAATGATATATAAATCCTTGATGGAAACCATACCCTTGATATGATCAATATTCCCGTCGCAAATAGGATAAACGGAATGGGGCTCCTGTACTATTTTTTCCCTGATCAGTTCTTCATTGTCTGTAAGGTCAAACCAGATGATGTCACTGCGATGCGTCATCAGTGAAGTGATATTGCGGTCGCCGAGATGAAAAATTCTTTCAATAAGTTGTTTTTCCTCTTCTTCTATGGAACCCGATTCGGTACCCTCGCTGATGATGGCTTTGATCTCTTCTTCTGTTACTGTTTCATCCCTGGTTTTCCTGATGTTGAAAATTTTAAAAAAGAGGTTGCTTGTTTTATTCAGTAACCATACAATCGGGTGCGTAAATTTGGCAAAGCCTCGCATTGGACCTGCCACCAGTTTAGAGATCCTTTCCGCATTGAGAAGGCCTATCCTTTTCGGAATCAATTCACCAAAAATGATAGAAAGAAAGGTTACAATGATCACCACTATGGTCGTGGAGATAGTATCCGCATAAGTCCGGAAGACCTCTATTTTTTCCACCAGTGGCAGCAACTGTTTCCCGAATCTTTCTCCTGAATACACACCCGTAAGTATGGCAATCAAAGTGATCCCGATCTGGGCAGCGGATAGAAATAATTCCGGTTTGTTGGAAAGCTTGAGAGCGGCAGCAGCTTTTTTATCTCCTTTTTCAGCCATGGACTCCAGCCGTGGTTTACGCGCAGAAACCAGTGCGATCTCAGACATGACGAAAAGACCGTTTACGACTATCAAAAACAACAGAATGATGATCTCCATTATCTAATTAAATTATCCAATTGAAAATTTCCCCAGTTTTTGTTGAAAATCCATGCAGTGAACGTTCCTGCCATTATACCTAGCAAGGCGCCACCGACCACGTCGAGGGGATAGTGAATGCCAACATATACCTGTGCATAGGAAATGAAAAATGCCCAAACATAAGCTATGTACATCCATTTTTTAAAAATCCCTTTAAAGGTGATCATGGCAAATGTGGCAATCCCAAAATGGTTGGCAGCATGATTGGATACAAAGCTGAAACTTTCAGAACACTGTTTCAGCAATAATCGTACATGAAATGAAAATTCAGGATCTCGGCAGGGGCGAAGCCGCTCAAATGATTCCTTAAACACCCGAGCACCGACCACATCTGTAATGGCTACCGTACAGATGAAGGCGAGGCTCCACCATAAACCCTTTTTTCCAAAATTGAGTGTTATAAAAACCAGGGTAAATAGGTACAGGGGTACCCACAATACCGAATCCCTCAGATAAGGAAATACGGCATCAAAGAAGGGATTGGTCCATTGGCTGTTCAGCTTGATAAAAAGCCATTGATCCAGGGCTACCAGCCTTGAACAGAAGGAAATGGCTATAACCATACTGTACATCAGGCAAAAGTAAGCGAAGAACTTACCTCTTTTGACGAATATTTAGGCTTGTCTTGTTTAAAAAGTAGTTTTTTTGCAGTTGGTTTTCAAGTAAGCCGGTTGCTCATGCTCTTACATTTTCGATTGCCTAAAACATTGCTCTGGGTCTTCAACCTGCTGATGATCTTTATAGTTTTATTCACCTCCTACCGAATCTTAACGCTACTGGCCTTCCGTCCCAACGACGAAGCATATACTGATCTTTTGCCTTCATTTTTTCTGGGGTTACGATTTGACCTGCGTTGGATCAGCATCATTTTATTGCCCATTATTTTTGCCAGCCTCATCCCTGCATTGTCACCCTTTCATTCTCAGCGCAACCGAAAAGTCTGGACGTGGTACCTGGCAGTGATCACGTTCCTGGTAATATTCTTTTTTGCGGCAGATTTCGGATGTTTTTCCTATAATAAAACACGACTCAATGCCAGTGCATTGAATTTTATGGAAGACCCGAAAATATCAGCTGCAATGTTGTGGCAATCTTATCCTGTGGTTTGGATGGTTCTGGGTCTGCTGCTGGCGGTTTTGATTTTGCGCATCCTGTTCAGGAAACTTCATGGAAAAATAGTGATCAGAACCGAAGGGAAGGGCATACGCTATCAGCGGAAGTGGTTTGTAGCGGCACTTGTTTTCTTCGCCTTTCTAACTTATGGCAGTTTTAGTTCCCAGCCCCTGAAATGGAATACCGCCTTTGGATTTAATGACAGCTTTAAATCGTACCTCTCTTTAAATCCACTTCAAAATTTTTTTACCACCCTCAAATTCAGGAAACCCCAGTACAATGAAGCCAAGGCCAGGGAATATTTTCCAGTGCTTTCTTCATGGATGAACCTACCTAATAAAAATTTTAGCTATAAAAGGGTCGTTCCGCCAGTTCCATCTGCCATTACCTCACAGCCGAATATCGTTCTGGTAGTGTGTGAGTCATTCAGCATGTATAAGAGCAGCATGAGCGGCAATGTTTTGAACACCACCCCTTTCTTCAAATCTATTTCCGACAGTGGTATTTTTTTCAGCAGGTGTTTTACACCCCATTTTTCTACTGCCAGGGGTTTATTCGCCACCCTTTCCGGAATTCCTGATGTACAGCTTTCCAAATTTTCAAGCCGTAATCCTATGGCGCTCGACCAGCGCACCATCATCAATGATTTTAAGGGGTATGACAAATACTATTTTCTTGGAGGTAATCCAAGCTTTAACAATTTCGAAGGCATCATCAAAAATATAGAAGGGGTGAAGATGAACGTGGAGGGGCATTTTGAATCTAAGCCAGTGAACGTGTGGGGGATCAGCGACAAAAATCTTTTCCTGGAGGCTAACAAGGTATTTAGTCGTCAGGAAAAGCCCTTTTTCGCCATTGTACAAACTGCTGACAACCACCGGCCCTTTACTATTCCCCTGGAAGATGCAAAAGACTTTGTAGTCAGAAACCTGTCCAAAGAAGAATTAGATAACAATGGTTTTGAATCCGTGGAAGAGTACAATGCTTTCCGGTATACGGATTACTGTTTTAAGAAATTTATAGAAGCCGCCCGTAAAGAAAAATACTTTGATCATACGATTTTTGTCTTTGTGGGTGACCATGGCGTTTCCGGTAGTGCCAAAATCAATTATTCTTCTGTGTGGTCTGATCAGCGACTGACCGATGAACACGTTCCGTTGTTGTTCTATTCACCCAAATTACTGGCACCTCAGAAAAGGAATGAAGTCGTTTCACAAATCGATGTGCTTCCCACTATTGCTGGCCTGACCAGTGAAACTTACACCAATACCACACTGGGACGGGATGTGTTACATGATGAAGGCAATCATCATTTTGCATTCATTATTTACCATGATGAAGGGCAGATCGGCATGGTGACGGATGATTATTATTTTACGAAAAATCTGAATTTCCCTCATGAAGAACTGCATTTTCTTGATCCGGCCTCAAGACACACTATACAGCAGATCGACTCCATCAAAAACAAAATGTCTCCGATTACATCAGGTTTTTATGAAACAGCACGCTGGATGCTGGTCCATAACAAAAAGTGAATTCGTCAATGGGTGAGTTCAAGCCCATGATCCAATGATCAAAAATCGGCCTTCCTACACTTTTTTTGCCAGCAGAATCATCCGGGGAGTCTTGCGAAGATCATATGCTCGAAAATCATAGTCGCCAAAAATTTCCAGCACCTGCATGTGATTATAGGAAAGCATTTCCGTGAAATCACCCAGACTGAGCTTTGCTACTTTTTCAGTGAAAGTAGCAGGCTGACGGAGTGAAGGATCTGTAACCGTGATCTTTTTATAAAATTGCGCTTCATCCATCCAGCGATGGATTTCATATCCTGTATCATTTACCTTTTTAAACTCATTATGTACGAGGTTTTGCTCCACATAATGAGCATTGAGGTAATCAAATAACACCACGCCCTGTGCTTTCAGGCTTTTTACTATTGTCTGTACCGCATCCTGATGTTCTCTTCTTGTATTGAAATATCCGAAAGAAGTATAGAAGTTAAAGGCATAATCAAAAAAGTTGATCCATGCAGGAAGCCGCATATCGTGCTGGTAAAAATGCAGGTGGTCATTTTCGAACTGTTTGGCGAAATGGATGCTGTCCATGGAAAGGTCTATGCCGGTTACATCAAATCCCTGTTCCGCCAGTATTTTGCTATGCCTGCCACGACCGCACGCCACATCAAGTATGCGGCTGGATGGGTGAGGCTGAAGATGAGAGATCAGCTTGAAGATGAAGGCCCGGGCTTCTGTTTCGTCTCTGTCAAA
>JANLYU010000303.1:0-14887 GCA_031365785.1 Flavisolibacter sp.
CAATGGTCTGAGATCAGGCAGGATCAAAGATTGCCGTAACTGGCTGGTCCCTGTTGAAGCTAATACCTTAACCAATTATACAGTATGAACAAAATCAACTGGGGCAATGTGCCCGTAGAACAAGTGAACGCAAAAATGAAAAGACAGTTCATTCACGGAGAAAAAGTGATGATTGCGAAAATGGAATTTGAGGATGGATTCATTGTGCCCTGGCATTCTCATGAAAATGAACAAATCACGGAAGTGATGGAAGGAATTCTCAGGTTTTGGTTTGATGATCATGAAGACCAGCCTCTTGATATCCTGCCGGGAGAATGCATTGTGATCCCTGGTCATCGCAGGCACAAAGCACTGATGATCGGCAGGGTGGTTGAAATGGATACGTTTGCACCACCAAGGCAGGATTGGATCGATGGTTCGGATAATTATTTGAGGAAATAGTGGACACTAAGAAGAGAGCATACTACACAATGGACCTGGGAATACAAAATAAAGTAGCGCTGATCCTTGCCTCCAGCAAAGGACTTGGTAAGGCGGTCGCCATGGAACTGGCAAGAGAAGGCGCAAAAGTGATTATCTGCGGCACTGATGCTAAAGCACTGGCAGCTACCGAAGCCGAAATTCAAAACATTGCGCCGCAGCGTGTGGTTTCCTTCGTCTGTGATATTACGGATGAAGCCCAGCGTAAAAAACTGGTTCAGCAAAGCATGAAAGCTTTTGGAGCTATAGAAATTCTTGTTACCAATACCGGCGGTCCCGCTGCTGGCACCTTTGAGGATTTCAATTTGGAAGATTGGAAACACCTTTACAATTTGATGTTTTTGAGTGCTGTGGACATTATTCAGCAGGTGTTGCCTGGTATGAAAGAAAAAGGATCCGGACGTATTCTGACGATTACTTCTGTGACATTAAAACAACCTGCCCAGAATTTGATTTCCTCTAATGCGGTACGAACAAGTTTGCTGGGTTTGGTAAAGAGCCTATCCAACGAAGTAGCCATCCATGGCATTACGGTCAATAACCTGATGCCGGGATACACCCTCACCAACCGGCTCGAAAATCTTGTTCATAATAACCCGGAGGTCAGCCAGGTGAAAGAAGCCATCCCCATGAAAAGGTTTGGAACACCTGATGAATTTGCAGCAGCAGCAGCCTTTTTAGTCAGTGCGCGCGCCAGTTATATCACCGGACAATCGCTGGCGGTGGATGGAGGCTGGATCAAGGGAAATTAAATGAAATATTTCCGCCGCCTGTGAATTGATTCGAATTATTGCCCATGAAGCTATGTTCCTTGTACAAACACCTATCATTATCAAATAGATCAAATGAATTCAATAGTTTTTAAAGTCCTTCCGCTCGTTTTTATATTTTTTTGCCTGTCACAATTAAAAGCTTTTGGCCAAACCGCCGATATCATTTTGACCAACGGAAAAATATTCACTTCCGATACCCGTCAACTTTATGTAGAGGCAATCGCTATCAAAGGGAACAAGATACTTGCAGTGGGGAGTAATCAATTCATCAGCAAATTAAGTACAGCCAACACGCGTAAAATTGATTTGCAGGGAAAAACAGTGGTACCCGGTTTTAATAATGCACACGACCATCCTGGTTGGGGTGCGGCCATAGGGGAAAGATATTTTTATAAAGAGATGAATCCTGCCGGTCCTGCTAAAGCGGCTGTTTTAGATTCTATTGGAAGACTCGTCAAACTGGCGAAGCCGAATGAATGGATCAGTGGTTTTATTGGCAATTCCATTTTGTTCGATACGAGCATGAGGTATTCTTTAGACAGCATTGCACCAAACAATCCGGTTGTACTTCAAATATGGTGGGGTCATGGACAGGTAGTAAATGCTAAGGCGCTGGCATTTGTAGGGTTATCCGACAATGACCGTGATCCTATGGGAGGCTGGTATACCAGAAATGCTTCTCATCAAATAGCGGCGCTCCAGGAAAACGCAGAAGCTCCCTTTTGGTTTGCCCCCGGCCAATCTGATCCGGTTGGTCTGATCAAAGGAATGCGCGAATATGCCAATGAACAATTGCGTGGGGGCATTACCTCAGTTCAATTTATGAGTACCGGATTCAGCGCCTCCGAAGCAGTACAGGTACTGCAGCAAGCCAGATTGCCTCAGCGAATCCGTTTGATTGCATGGCCTGTCACTACAGACCATGGAAGGAAATTAGGGGAATGGAATATGAAAAATTCTAGACCAACTCCCCTTACTTCTATTTCCGGAATTAAATATATTATTGATGGTACTCCGTTGGAAGGCAATTCCTTGATGAAAAAACCATACACCGCAGGGAGTAATCAGTATGGACGGTTAAATTATCCCGTTGATACCATGCGACAAATTCTAAAAGAGGCCATGAATAGCAACCGGCAATTGATGATGCATATTACCGGTGATAGCAGTTTTGCCCTTGTTCTTTCCATGATGAAGGAGTTGGCAGGGGATGAGGTATGGAAAAAGAAGCGCGTTCGAATTGAACATAATGAAACCTCACACATTACCGCATCAGAAATAGAAAAGGTAAAGGAGCTGGGACTTTTAATGATGCATACCCCCAAATATTGCATGAACAGTCCGGTACGTTCCTTGATGGAAAAAGGAATTATTGTAGGAATTGCTCCAGATGGAACTACCAATCCGTTTTATGATATCATGGTCATAACCAGTCAGCAAACCAGGCCCAATGAAAATATTACCAGGGAGCAGGCTGTAATTGCCTATACAAAAACCAATGCCTACGCTGAATTTAAGGAAAACGAAAAAGGAACACTGGCAAAGGGCATGCTGGCTGACCTGGCCGTACTATCTAAGGATATCTTTACCATACCTGTTCCCCAGCTTCCTTCCATTAAAAGTGTGCTCACGATTGTAGATGGGAAAATTGTCTACCAAAACAATGAAAATAGTGACGAAGAAATGCAGGGCAAAAAAGGTACACAGAATGCCCGTATAAAAAATAAGATACCTTAATCATACGATGGTTTGAATGCAGAAGACAATGGAAATACGTATGGAGATGGTGTAGTTTCTTTTTCTATAGGATGACAATGGTTTGCATTGATAAACAGCACGATGGAACCAGGCCAATTTTATAAACAACTTATAATTTTTCAAGAATGATAAAAATTTTTTTAGTGTTAGGATTTTTTGGGTTTTTCATGTCAGGATGCAACAACTCCAGTCCTAATAAAACGAATCATACTTCAGACTCCAACGCTACCGCTACTTTATCAACGTCCCGATCCATTGCCGGGCAGATTCACCTGGGTGCACTTCCGGATTCGATTGCTATGGACGCATCCGGTACCGCGGTTATTGTAGTAGACATGGAAAATGACTTTGGTGCTAAAGGGGGGATGTTTGACCGAGCCGGAATTGACATTTCCATGATTCAAAAAGTAATTGAACCTACTGCTCACGTACTGGATGCAGCACGGGAGGCCGGAATTCCGGTAATCTATCTGAAGATGGCCTTTCATCCTGACCTTTCTGATCTAGGAAATGAGTCTTCTGTGAATCGGGTGAGGCACCTAAGATATATGCATGTTGGAGATTCGATGACTGCTCCTGACGGATCTAAAAGTCGTATTCTGATCCGGGATACATGGAACACTGAAATTGTACCTGAACTGAAGCCTCATCCTGAAGATATGGTTATTTATAAAACCCGTTTCAGTGGATTTTATCAAACTAACCTGGATTCGATATTGAAAAATTTGAATAGAAAAAACCTCATCATCACCGGATGTACTACAAGTATTTGCGTTGAATCAACCGTCCGGGATGCGATGTTTAGAGATTATTTACCTATTGTTCTTTCAGATTGTACAGCAGAACCTATTGGTAATAATTTGCCAAGAAGTAACCACGAAGCCTCTCTTTTGTCCATCCAATCACTATTTGGTTGGGTGGCTACCTCCAAAAACTTTATAGATGCTGTTCATTTGAAATCGATGGTTACTCCTTCTAAACTCCAATAATCATTTTATCTTTTGAAAGTTACTGACGAGGAAGTTCATGTTAAACTCATAGAACAGGTCAAATTTCCAGTTGGCATACGCGGAAGGAATTGGCGTTTTTTTGATTACTGAATCGGGCTGACCCATTTTGAAACCGTTTTTCACCAGCTGCTGCAGGTCTGAAATATAGTGTCTCATCTGGTCCACGTCTTTCTTGTCACCCACATTTCCGTGCCCGGGAACAAATATGTTGAGCTGAGGATCTGCATAAAAAGTATCCAGATGTTGGATCCAGCTGGATGGCGTTCCATCGCCCAGATAGGGATGCCGCTTTTCAAATAGAAGGTCACCCATAAAAACGATTCCTTCTTTAGGCAGCACCAGAACCAGGTCGCTTGGTGTGTGCCCGTTCTTTTGTTCTACCAGCAATACGCTGCGTTTCGTTCCATGTATCCACAGGCTATCGCTGAAGGTCATGTTGGGCAGGGTGGTTTTCATCTTTGGACCATTGGTGATCATGGCTTCGTAATAACCGATCCACAAAGGCAATTCATCTTTTTCTTTACCGGTAGCGGTGATAAAATTCTTTTTGCATAGGGCAAGAAGCTTTGGGGCGTTGATTTTTTCCTGGGCAAGTTCTTCTGGTTCACTAACTGCCATGCGGTCGCGTGTCCACCGGGTACTGATGATGGTGGCGGGAACGAAAAGCTGGTTACCGCGGATATGATCGTTGTGGTAATGACTGTTTACTACAATCGAGACCTCCCTGTGGGTGAGTTCTTTGGCCAAATTTTTCAGATCAGCTGCAGCATCGAGGTTCATGAAAGGATCGAAGACAAGGGTCTGGTCGCCCAGGTCAATAATGCCTGCATTGCAGATGGCATGACCATAGTTATCATTATTGATCGCGGCCCAAATTCCTGGTGCCAGTGGCCGGAGGAAGAAATGCCGTGAAGGCGGCGGAGGCATGAACGCTCCTGAAATAATCAACATGGAAAGTATAAAACCAATAAGCAGGTTTCGTTTCATGATGAGGCTTTAGGTTTTAAGGTTTTGGGTTACTCAACTACTTGATATCTCATCCTTTAGAAGACCAAGGATTCACTCAATGGATACACCATACAATGCCGCAAGTGATGTTCAAAAGTAAGGCATCTACTTAAAAATTGGCCACCATTTACTATAGAATACAAACAAAGTCTTGGATAAGTCGTCAACAGGATTTGCGGTCAGGTCAGACCCGTTTATATTACTTTTAACTTACCAAAACTAACATCATGCAACGAAGAACATTTATTAAGCACACCGCATTATGTGCGGTAGCAGTAAGTGCATCAGGATTTATCCGGTTTAATGGTAATCGATATGTTGGGGATTGTGAAACAACATCTGATATCCTTGGGCCGTTTTATCGCCCAGGCAGCCCGTTAAGAAACAACCTGCTTGTAAAAGGCGATACCGGCCAGGTAATAGAATTAAGAGGAATGATTAAGCATAAAGATTGCCAGACTCCATACAGAAAAGCAATGATAGAATTATGGCACTGCAGCAGCCAGGGTGTTTATGATAACTCTTCAGACAAATTTTTATACCGCGGTACTACATATAGCGATGATAAGGGTCAGTATACTTTCAAAACCATATTACCTGTTGCATATGATGCAGGTGGTGGAAACATACGCCCTGCCCACTTTCATATGATGGTATCAGCACCTGGTTACCAGCCATTGGTGACCCAGCTATATTTTTCCGGTGATCCACAAATTGCTTCAGATGAATATGCTTCTTCTCCAACAGCCAAAAGGCGGATACTTACTGTTCAATCTTTACCCAATGGTAACAGGAAAGTATTGTTTGATGTAAGCATGTCTGATACATTAGCTATTGAACCAGCTGCTATTGATCAATTAACCGGTATTTATACAGACCTGAAAAACAGTAAAAAGAAAGTGGAATTTTTCAAATCAAAGAATTCACTCTGGATGAAAAATGAAGTGTTTGGTCATCAATTCGAATACACCGGCAACAATACATTTCATTATAAAGGTTTGCCACCGGGTGAACAATGGTATTTGCAATTTAGAATCCAGAAAACAGGTGCTGTTGAGTTGACCGAAACTTCTATTGACAAAAAAGGCCAGGAAGAAATTTCAAAAGCGGTGAAAGAAAAGCATTAGGCTGCTTTTGATATGCCCAGGAATGAGGAGGTCATAAAATGATTAGTAAGCCCTATTTGAGGGCAATCAGTTAACCAGGTACTACCAGACCATTTAGATATGAAAAAATTATGCAGCACTTTTAAACTTTTGTATTCTGGTTTATTGTTGATGCATTTGATATCCTGTCAGGATGTACCTACCGTTCCGGATGCAGGTGCCATTACCACCATGAATCTTAAAAGAGGTCCTGTTATTTCCTGTGGACCTTTGGATCAACAATTGGGAGAAGTTGATTTCAAGATTTCATGCAGCCAGGTAAAAAATGATTTCAACCTGGCCATTAAATTTTTGCATTCTTTCGAGTACGACGAAGCAGAAAAGTCATTTGCAAGAATAATAGATCAGCAACCCGGTTGCGCCATGGCCTACTGGGGCGTGGCCATGAGTAATTTTCATCCATTGTGGACACCTCCGACGGAAATGGAACTTAAAAAAGGAGCCCGGGCCATAGAAATCGCTCAGTCGATCACACAAAAATCAGACAGGGAAGGTGCGTACATCAATGCGATCGCAACTTTTTATAAGGATTATAACCGGGTAAACCACCTGACACGATGCAGCAACTTTGAAAAGGCAATGGATCAATTGTGTTTAAAATATCCAAATGATCAGGAGGCTTCCATCTTTCACGCGCTGGCTTTAACTGCATCCGCAGACCCAACCGATCATACTTATGCAAAACAAAAAAAAGCAGGCGCCTTATTGAATGCACTTTATCCCGATGAACCCCTGCATCCGGGAATCATCCATTACCTCATTCATACCTATGATTACCCCGAATTGGCCGCACTGGCATTGCCGGCTGCCAGGAAATATGCGTTAGTGGCACCTTCCTCTGCCCATGCTTTGCACATGCCTTCGCATATTTTCACCAGGCTGGGTCTCTGGGATGAATGCATTACTTCCAATATAGCCTCTGTAGCATCAGCAAAATGTTATGCGCAAAGTGCAGGTATTAAAGGACACTGGGATGAAGAGCTGCATGGATTGGATTACCTGGTATATGCTTACCTGCAAAAAGGTGAAAATAACTTGGCTCAACAGGAATGCGACTACCTCGATTCCATTCAGGAAGTGAATCCGGTAAATTTTAAAGTGGCTTATGCTTTTGCCGCGGTTCCTTCACGCTACCTGTTGGAAAATAAAAATTGGCAGGGAGCTGCCCGCCTGGAAAGTAAAAAAAGTTTTCCCTGGGATCAATTTCCGTGGCAACAGGCCATGATTACTTTTACACGGTTATTAGGTGCGGTTCATATAGGCAAGATGGAGGAAGCTAAAAAGGAATTCAGTGACCTCAATCACCTTCACACTAAGTTGATACAACTAAAAGACGATTATAAAGCCAACCAGGTACTCATACAGATCAAAGCAGCTGAAGCCTGGATGCGTTTCGCAGAAGGTAAAAATGAAGAAGCCCTTCAACTCATGAACCTGGCTGCAGATATGGAAGACCAAACTGAGAAACACCCGGTGACACCCGGGGAGTTGATTCCGGCAAGAGAATTATTGGGAGATATGTTGTTGCAAATGAAACAGAGTGATAAGGGGTTGCAGGCTTATGAAGCCAATCTAAAAAAACATCCCAACAGGTTCAATGGATTGTACGGTGCAGGCTGGGCAGCTGAACAATCTGGGAATCGGGAAAAAGCTAGTTTGTATTACAGACAACTACTGTCCATATGCGATCATGGATCCACGAGGCTGGAATTAAAAAGTGTCAAACAATACCTAAGACAACAGAAATCCTAACAATGGGGCATGAAAAAGGAAATTAAAAAATGGACGCTTCGTTTTTCAGTTACCGGGTTATTGATAGCAACTATTTTGTTGATGATCATCCTGAACCCGGTTCTTACTTATGCCAACAAAACCATTTGGAAGCAGTTCTTTGTTTATCATTCCAATGCCATCCATCCATCTCTTTTCTTGAGGCTGGAAGAAGCTTCTGCAAGGGTACAAAAAAGTGAATGCTATACCCCTGAACTTCATCTTGACATTTGCCTGAATGATGGGTCGTTGTATCCGTTACTAATCAAAAAAATTCGTGGGACGGCATTTGCCTGGGGGTTTTACAACAAAGTTGTTTTGCAGGGCGTAGCCAATTACCAGGGTAATTATGTAAGCCTTAATGGTTACAAATGGAACCTGACGCAATTACTGGCACACGAAATGACGCACTGTTTTCAATATGCAAAAAGAGGTTTTTGGAAATCAAACCCAATTGCAAAGATCCCTGCATGGAAATGGGAAGGTTATCCGGAATACGTGGCGAGAAAAGATTCCAGCCAAAATAATCTATCCAACAATATTCACAGGCTTTTAAAGGTGGATGCCATTAATAATAACGGGTGGATACTATTCCCGGATGGTACGGGAACTACTATAGAATATTATAAATACTGGCTGCTGGTTCAATTCAGCATGGATATTAAAAAAATGTCGTACGACCGTATATTAAACGACAGAACGCAGGAAAAAATGATCTGGGTGGAACTAATGAATTGGTATCATACCCAAATACTAAAATAAGATCACTTTCAGAATTATTGCTGCATCAAATGAACCGTAACGCTGTTAGTAGGTAGCGGATAAAATAACAACCTCCTGGTTAAGTTGCACTTGAATCGACTACCGGCAGAACTGGCCTTATTTGTTTTTATCTTCAGGTTTCAGGAAATTGAAAAATGAAATTAAATTACAGCCATACAAATGCAAAGTTTAGATTTATTGATCAGGGAGTTGGAAGATAAAATTCCGGCACAGGAGCATAAGAATGGTATCGTGTCGAAGGCATCTGTGGGCTGGCATATAGAACATACTTTATTGACCATGAACGTGATCCTGGAAGCGTTGAAAACTTCAGACCCGCAGGCGTATCAATGGAAGTTCAATTTCATACGCACGCTGATAATGACAGTGGAAAAAATTCCAAGGGGAAGGGCACAATCGCCAAAAGTAGTGCAGCCGGCAAATGATTTCAATGCCACCACCCTTCAGCATCATGCCGGCGTGATAAAAGAAAAAATCAAAGTCCTTGATGAACTTCAGGCCAACCACCATTTCAAACACCCATATTTTGGTTACCTGAACCTGAAACCAGCTATAAAATTTCTTCAGATTCACACCCATCATCACCTGAGCATTATCAATGACATTCTGAAGCACCCCACCACCATTAACCACCAACTATGATTAGAATAGTCGTTTTATTATTGTTCACCGTTCAACTTTCCTTTGCTCAAAAGGCAAAAGATCCAATTTTACTCAGCGACATGCTGAAGATAAAAACGGTGGCTCAGATCTCCGCTACAAAGGATGGCTCCAAAGCCATTTTCACCCTCACCTCCATTGTGTCAGATGATACCAATGCATTAGATTATAAATACCTCAATCAGATTTATACGGTATCCTTAGCTGACCATGCAGCACCCGTTCAATTGACCACTTCCAAAGATGGTGCAACGCAACCAGCATGGAGCCCGGAAGGCGGGCAAATCGCTTTTGTAAGGCCAGTTGAAGGGAAGCCGCAAATATTTATCATGGCTTTGTCAGGGGGTGAGCCCAGGCAGCTAACAAAATTTAAATACGGCGCCTCTAATCCTAAATGGTCGTCCGACGGGAAGCAGATCTTGTTTTCTTCCAGCATTCCCCTGCAGGATTTATATAACGACAGCACTCTGAATCCCTCTCACAGCCTGCCTGCTTTTTCACTGGAAAAACCCGGCTTCAATAAGAATGAATTTTTGCCAACTACGAAATCCACCCGGCGCGATCCGGATGGCAGCCTGTCAGAGATCAGGGCTTACCTGCTCAGGAATGAAGAGGATAAAAAAGCTATTGTACTGAACAAGCTCGTCTTCCAGAATGAAATGAGTGTTTCTTCTGAAATGAATTTCAACCAGTATTTTATGGTAGCTACTACTGGCAACGAATCACCTGTGAGGATAACAAAAGGTTTTTACAGGTTCAGCAACGCTGATTTTACACCTGATGGAAATAAAATAATTTTTTCCGGAGATGTGGATTCGCTGGAAAGTCCCGACCGTTCTCTGGAAAGTGAAATATTCATGGCTGATTGGAAGAATGGTGCGTTTTCTCAACTGCTGGGAGAAGCGGGAAAAAATTATTCCAATGCCACGGTATCCCCTTCAGGGAAATGGCTGGCATTCCAATACAATAACACCTCTTTTGTAACCGTTCCCACACTGGCGGTGATGCCGTTACAGGGTACAGCGAAAGAAATATTCACCATTCCATTTGACCGTAGTCCGGGCAACCTTGTCTGGAGTGCTGATGAGCAGTACCTGTATTTTACAGCACTCAGCAATGGTGGCGCACCCTTATACAGGGTTCGCATGGCGAACAAAAAGGTGGAAGCCCTATCGGGTTTTGACAGTGGTATCACAAGTTTTGATATAGCAGGTAACAAGATCGTGTTTTCGAGAACCCAGGTAGCTGACCCTTCCGAATTATTTATGGCTGATGCCACCATGAAAAATGAAAAGCAGCTCAGCAGTTTCAATGACTGGGTGAAAACAAAAAATATTTCGTTCCCTGAGAAAAGAACCTTCACGAACAACAAGGGCATGCCCATAGAATACTGGATCATGAAACCTTCCAATTATCAAGCAGGTCAGCACTATCCGTTGTTACTGGAAATTCATGGTGGACCTACAGCGATGTGGGGTCCGGGAGAAGCCAGCATGTGGCATGAGTTCCAATATTTTTGTGGCAAGGGTTATGGCGTGGTGTATAGCAATCCACGAGGGTCGGGTGGATATGGCCTGGACTTCATGAGGGCAAATATCAATGACTGGGGCGCCGGACCTTCCAGTGATGTATTGAGTGCGCTGGACAATGTAGTTGCAGATGGATGGGCTGATACTTCCCGGCTGCTTGTAACCGGGGGTTCTTATGCAGGATACCTGACCGCCTGGATCATCAGTCATGACAAACGTTTCAAAGCTGCGTGTTCCCAGCGTGGTGTGTACGATCTGCCGACATTTTTTGGAGAAGGAAATGCCTGGAGGCTGGTGCCCAATTATTTTGGCGGCTATCCATGGGAACCCAGCGTAAGGGAAATTTTAGTAAGGGAATCTCCCATTACCTATGTACAAAACATTACGACCCCTTATATCATTTTTCATGGAGGTAATGACAGGCGCACCGGTTTTGTGCAGGGTGAAATGATGTTCAGGAGCCTGAAAGTTTTAGAACGCCCGGTAGAATATGTCGTTCATCCGAATGCAACTCATGAAATCACCAGGAGCGGCGACAACCGGCAACGCATGGATCAGATGTTGCGCACCTATGAATTCTTTGAAAGGTGGATTCATTCAAATCATCAACCATGATATAAAAATGAACAATAAACCTGTTGTGCTGGAACGCACCCTGAATGCTCTCATCGAAAAAGTATGGACGGCCATTACGGATAAGGATGCCATGAAAGACTGGTATTTTGACTTGGCAGTATTTCAACCGGAAGTGGGTTTCGAATTCAGCTTTAAGGGAGGAACAGAACATAAAACTTATGTACACCGGTGCAGGGTTACTGAAGTTGAGGTGGGCAGAAAAATAACGTACAGCTGGAGGTACGAAGGATATGAAGGGATCTCCTATGTGACTTTTGAATTGTTTGATGATAGTGGAAAAACCAAAGTGCGACTGACCCACGATGGACTGGATACCTTTCCGGCAAACAACCCTGATTTTGCCAGAGAAAATTTTGTGCAGGGATGGACGCATTTCATTTGCCAGGCATTACCTGGATATGTGGAATCACCAACCACCTCACTCTGAAATAAAATTGAACCATTACTTATTTTAAGACGAAAGCTTTTACTGACATCGGCGACTCTAAAATTGAACGCAAGCCAACTTTACACCGCTTCAATTGTATATCCTATAGGCTTCTTAGGCTGTTCAGACTAAAATATACAATTTGACAAATCACTTCATTATTGGCGCTTCCAGCGGTATCGGCCGGCAGCTGGCCATCAACCTATCGAATGCGGGAAACCAGGTATTCGGCACCTATTACGAACACCCCATCACTCCAGACAACAATTTGCTTGATTATCATTACCTCAATGTAATGGATGAAAGTAAGGTGCTGGATTTTTTACCCGATACGCTTCACGGTCTGGTGTATTGCCCGGGCAGTATCAACCTGAGGCCTTTTGAAAGAATCAAGGCTGCGGATTTCGTTCATGATTTCAACCTGCAGGTGGCAGGCGCAGTTAAAATGATACAGGTTGCACTTCCGGCATTAAAAAATTCAGGCAACGCTTCCATTATTTTATTTTCCACCGTGGCGGTACAAACTGGATTGAACTTTCATACCCAGGTGGCGGCTTCAAAAGGCGCCATAGAAGGACTGACCAGGGCATTATCAGCAGAGCTGGCACCCAGGATCCGCGTGAACTGTATTGCCCCTTCGCTTACCGATACTCCGCTGGCGGCCAATTTTTTGAACACGGATCAGAAAAAAGAAGCCAATGCACAACGGCATCCACTGAAGAGAACAGGTACTGCAGCTGACATAGCTGGTATGGCTGAATTTTTATTGTCTGATATGGCTGGATGGATCACAGGACAGGTGATTCATGTTGACGGAGGCATGTCGGTCATTAAAGCATAACGGATGAAAATTCTATTAACAGTTGCTGCCGGGCATATTACCAGGCATTTATTAAAATCTTTTTTAAAATACTATTATCAAAAAAAGCACGTTGCAATAAATCTAAAGGGTCAGCTACCGGCCATTTTTTTTTTCAAAAAGCCTTTTACAGTATGTGAAGACGCCTAATTTTGCAGTAGTAATCCACAAGATCAAGGACAACTATATTCTAAAGAATAAGTACACGCTAATAAGTTACTGTACCTTGGCGCATAAACACTATTTTCAGAATCATGAAAATAAAAATCCAGATTCACTTATTCATATTCTCTGACACAATCATTCAATTAAGATGAAAGAGAAATTGGATAATGCACTTAGGGAACTCACTTTTCAAAATGAGGAGAAAGAAAAACGGGCCGCTGAATTGGTACTGGCCAATAAGGAACTTACCTATCAAAATGAGGAAAAAGAAAAACGCGCAGCTGAATTAGTTTTAGCCAACAAAGAACTGACATTTCAAAATGAGGAAAAGGAGAAAAGAGCAGCTGAGCTAGCTATTGCCAATGAGGAACTGTTTTTTCAAAATGAAGAGAAAGAAAAAAGAGCATCAGAATTAATTTCAGCCAACAAAGAACTCATTTTTCAAAATGAAGAGAAGGAAAAACGAGCAGCTGAATTAGACCTGGCGAACAAGGAACTGGCTTTTCAAAATGAGGAGAAAGAGAAACGTGCCGCCGAATTAGTTATTGCCAATAAAGAACTGGCTTTTCAAAATGAAGAGAAGGAAAAACGAGCAGCCGAATTAGTCCTGGCCAACAAAGAACTTGCATTTCAAAATGAAGAGAAAGAGAAAAGAGCAGCGGAATTAGTCCTGGCCAACAAAGAACTCATTTTTCAAAATGAGGAGAAAGAAAAAAGAGCTGCGGAATTAGTTTTGGCGAACAAGGAACTCACTTTTCAAAATGAGGAAAAGGAGAAACGCGCTGCGGAATTGGTTATTGCCAACAAGGAACTGGCATTTCAAAATGAGGAGAGAGAAAAACGAGCAGCAGAGTTAGTCCTGGCCAACAAAGAACTGGCTTTTCAAAATGAAGAGAAGGGGAAAAGAGCTGCTGAATTAATCGTAGCCTACAAAGAACTTGAGTCATTTAATTTTATTTCAAGCCATGATTTGCAGGAACCATTACGAAAAATACAAATCTTCGTTTCCCGTATTATGGAAGATGACTTGCAGCACATATCTGATAGAGGAAAAAAATATTTACACCAGATTCAGGATACTGCGCATTATATGCGGACACTAATTATCGATTTACTTGTTTATTCACGTACAACATCTACAAAACATGAATTTGAACATACAAACCTTAATAGCATTTTAGAAAAAGTAATGATAGAATTTAGAGATATCATTGCTTCAAAAAATGCCACTATAGAAAAAAATCATCTTTGTGATATAAATGTTATCCCTTTCCAGTTCCGGCAACTCCTGCATAATTTAATAGACAATTCACTCAAATATTCTAAACCTGATATACCTCCACACATCAGTGTGAAAAGCAGCAAGATTAAATACAATGAAGTGAGTAATGTAAATCTCACCCCTGAGTGCGAGTATTGCCACTTAAGCATAACTGATAATGGGATTGGTTTTGACCAACAATACCATGAACACATTTTTGAAATATTTAAGCGGCTGCACGATAAACAGAAAATTCCGGGCACAGGTATTGGGCTGGCCATAGTTAAAAAAATCGTTGATAATCATAACGGTGTCATCACTGCCACAGCTGCGATCAACAAGGGCGCCGCATTTAACATTTATATTCCTTTAAATAATAAGTAGCACAGTGAATTACCTGTACCCATTTTCAGGTGCGCTGGAGGATTGCATTGAAGTTAAATCAGACAAATTAAAAGCTCCTGCATATATATTAACACATTCCACTTATTTTAGTGACTGCATGCAAAAGATCACACCGGATAAATGGAAACATTTCTATGTGGGCATCCTCATGGGGATTATCCTGCAGGCATTTTTATGGTGGTTATTGAAGTCGCATC
>JANLYU010000322.1:0-14177 GCA_031365785.1 Flavisolibacter sp.
ATTGAATCATGATGATAACTGGCAGGTCTTCTGACTTTCCCGCCTTTCTGAACAGCCTTCCCGTCAGCCTAGTCTGACAGTGGCAGAGATGTTCGAAAGTGCCCACATGGGGGCGGGATTACAGCTACGGGGATAGTGCCGGACTTTCACCGGCTTCCCTTTTCATTCTCCGCCTGAGGCGGAGAAACCAATTACGCCGGCAAATGTAGGTAAGTAGACCAGATAAAAAAATTTAATAGGCAATTGTTAAACTGATTCAATCAAAATGTTTTGCAATTATAACATTGAATGGTGCAGCTATTCTCAAACGTATTCAACGGATATCAGTAAAATAAGAATGATACGATAATTTTTAAAACTTGTTTATCCGACCCTATTTTGATGGCCTCCCTGGCTGAACCTGGGGCTTGGTGCAAAATAAAAAACACATCCTATCTTCAAGCATGATACAAAAACCAAAACTCAGGTTGTTTGATCTGACCATGATCGTGGTGGGCCTGGTGATCGGCATGGGTATTTTCAGAACCTCATCAGATGCTGCTAATGCTTCCATCACACCTTCAGTTTTTTTTATGGCGTGGGTGGCGGGCGGTGTCATTGCACTATGCGGAGCTCTTACTTATGCCGAAATAGGATCGCGATTTCCGGTAACCGGTGGGTACTATAAAGTGTTTGCCGAATGTTACCACCCTTCTATTGCCTTTTCCATCAATTGCATTATTCTTATTTCCAATGCCGCTTCCATGTCTGGCGTGGCCCTGATTGGCAGTGAATACATTTCCCAGGTGATCTTTCATGAAATCCCAGGTAATGCTACCCGTTCACTGATCGCTATGGTGCCCATCATTATTTTCTACGGAGTGAACCTGATGGGGCTCAGGTTGAGTTCTACCGCACAAAATATCCTGATGATCATTAAGATTGGAATGCTGGTGTTGCTAATCAGTTCTATTTTTTTTATCACCGGCGATACACATGCCGCGCCGGCCATGGAATTGAAACACTTCAACTGGATGGATTATGTGAAATCTTTTGGTGTGGCACTCATTGCTGTTTCCTTTACCTACGGAGGTTACCAGCAAACGATCAACTTTGGAGAGGAGGTGGAGCGTCCCAGAAAAACAATACCCACTGGTATTTTTATTGGCATCGTGATCATCATCTCTCTTTACCTGGCTGTCAGTTATGCTTATTTCAATGCCATCGGGTTTGACAATTTGAAATCAGCGAAAGGGATTGCCTCCATAGTCGCCGAAAAAATGTTTGGGCCTACAGGCAGAACGGTAGCTTCCGTCATGCTGTTTATTGCAGTGCTGGCCTATGTGAATGTATTGTTGCTGAGCAATCCCCGTGTTATGTTTGCCATGAGTAAGGATGGTATACTGCCAAAGGCTTTTCAAAAAAGGGAGGAAAGCAAAGACGTGCTGACGGTGAGCCTGACCATATTTGCAGCGCTGGGTGTCCTGGTGTTATTTTTCGCCAAAACTTTTGAACAGATATTAGGTTTTACCATCTTCCTCGATTCCATTGGCATGGCGAGTTCGGCAGCTACCATTTTTATTTTGCGTAAAAGAACAAGACATCTTGATGAAACCGGAATTTATAAAATGAAATTATATCCACTGCTTCCTTTGATCTTTATTTCGGCTTATATTTTTGTGGGTATTTCCATTGCCTTCAATACTCCTGAACTGGCATTGACAGGTGCCGGTGTGTTTGCAGGATTTTTATTGATCTATTTTATGGTTACCCAAATGAAGAAACAACATGATAGTTCCTCCAACTGAACTTAGCTATATTCTGAATGAACTGGGTGAAGACCGTGCTGAATATTTTAATGCTATAGCCCCACCCATTATTCAAACCAGCAATTTCGCCTTCAAAAAAGTGGCCGACTTGCGCCATGCATTTGAAGATGAAATGGGAGGCTACCTGTATAGCCGCGGTTTGAATCCCACTGTAGAAATCTTGCGAAAAAAGCTGGCGGCGCTTGATGGGGCAGAAGACTGTCTCGTTTTCAACAGTGGCGCTGCTGCGATCTTTGCCGGTGTGCTCGCCCAAGTAAAATCTGGCGATCATATTGTTTCCGTACGTCACCCATACACCTGGGTGCAAAGAATGTTTGACGTCATCCTACCCCGTTTTGGAGTCACTACTACCTATGTGGATGGTAGAGAATTCAGTAATGTGGAAAACGCTGTTCAGTCAAACACTTCCTTGATTTACCTTGAATCTCCCAACTCCTGGACCTATGAATTGCAAGACCTGAAAAAAATTGCAGTGATGGCCAGGGCTATGGGGATCACTACTCTCATCGACAACAGTTATTGCACCCCTCTTTATCAAAAGCCAATTGAAATGGGGATAGACCTGAGCATGCAAACAGCTACAAAATACATCAGTGGTCATAGTGATACTTTGGGAGGAATTCTTTCAGGATCTCACAACAGGATTAAAAAAATCTTTGATAGTGAGTACCTCAATATTGGAAGCGGTATCCAGCCTTTCAATGCGTGGTTGCTCCTTCGAGGACTCCGCACCCTACCATCGCGGCTCGAATGGATCAGCCGGTCAACCACGGAAGTCATTTCATTTTTACGTCAACATCCGAAAATTGAAAAGGTGATTTTTCCATTTGATAACTTCTTTCCGCAATGGAAACTGGCAAAAGAACAAATGAGTGGAGGATGCGGGTTATTTACATTTTCATTAAAAAACGGTACTGTGGAATCGATAACAAAGTTCTGTGAATCGCTCCAACATATTTTCATGGCTGTTAGCTGGGGTGGGCATGAATCCCTGGTGATCCCGAAATGTGCAGGGATGACTCCCGAATCTTTTAATCCACGAAATGAAGAACATCAATATATAAGAATGTACGTTGGGCTGGAAGCAGCGTCGTACCTTATTAACGATATAGAGCAGGCGCTTCAGACAGTATAGCCTCAACATTTCACTTATTTTTACATTCATGAAAGCAGGGTGGTTGGGTTTATCCTTTTTATTATTGTTAGCATCCAAAATACAGGCGCAGGATAAATGGGACCTGCAAAGAGCTGTTGCCTACGCGCTGGAACATAATATTTCGGTAAAGCAGGCCGACCTGCAGATCCGTTATGCAGAACTTGACCTTAAACAAAGCAGGTCTGCCCGCCTTCCCAGCCTGAACATAAGTACCAATTCTGGATTGAGCCTGGGCAGGAGGGAAAATCCAACAACAGGTGTCCTTCAGGACCAGAATTTTTTTAGTACCAACTTTGGTCTTCAAAGCGGAGTGACCCTGTTTAACTGGTTTTCTCTGAAAAATAGGTCCGAAGCCAACCGGATCAACATAGAAGCCGGTAAAGCCCAATTGAAAAAGATTCAGGATGATATTGCCCTGAATGTTGCAGTGGCTTACTTACAGGTTTTGCTCACCAAAGAACAGGTGAAGGTGAATGCGGTTCAGGTGGAACAGGACAGGTCGCAACTGGATCTGACACGCAAAAAAGTCATTGCAGGGTCTTTGCCGGAGTTAACAGCAGCCGACCTCGAAGCACAATTGGCAGAAGACAGTACTACTTTGATTTCATCCCAGTCTACTTTTCAGCAATTTACTTTGCAGTTGAAGGCCTTACTGAATTTAGATGCAGCTGCTCCGTTTGAAGTAGATACGCCACCTGTTGGTAGTATTCCTGTTGAAAACATTACCGACCTTCAGCCGGAGTTGGTGTATGCTTCCGCTGTAAAAAATTTACCCCAGCAAAAAGTCAATGAACTTAGAATTCAGTCAGCACTCAAAAGTGAGCGTGCAGCAAGAGGTAATATGTTTCCAACAATTTCTGCTTATGCTAATCTGGGAACCAACTATATCTACTACCGGTTACCAAAGTATGCACCGGTGATCATGGGATTCGATACCATCGGATTGAGAGTGAACAATAATGGCAACTTTTACGTCATTGAAGCACCTGTGATTGGTCAGGGTGCAAAGAACGGCTACATTACGCCCTCTCCATTCGGCAATCAGCTCTCCGCCAATTTTGGACAGGGAATAGGTTTGGGGATCCAGGTGCCGATTTTCAATGCACGGTCTGCAAGATCTAATTGGGACAGAACCAAACTTAATATAACCGGGCTTGAATTCCAGCAAGACCTCGACCGGCAGACACTTAAGCAGGATATTTATAAGGCCTA
Organism: Flavisolibacter sp.; assembly: GCA_031365785.1. Taxonomy (GTDB): domain Bacteria; phylum Bacteroidota; class Bacteroidia; order Chitinophagales; family Chitinophagaceae; genus Flavisolibacter. The sequence continues at coordinate 4,177 of JANLYU010000322.1, forward strand.
TAACGATGCTGTATCAGCCATACAAAGGTTCAATGCCAGTAAAAAAACAGTTGAAGCTGCGGCCAAGGCATATGATTTTGCACAAAAGAGGTACAATGTCAATCTATTATCTTCCTATGACTTGATCAATTCACAAAACCGGCTTGCAAGAGCGCGCATCAATATGCTGTCAGCACAATTTGAATTTGTTTTCCGCATGAAATTGCTTGAGTTTTATAAGGGCCAGGGTTTGAAATTGTGAGTGGCGAGGCTGTCTGCTGAGGGCAGGTGGTAAGAGTTGCTATCGGCAATCATCAAAAAAAGAAAACGCATTGATCAAATTTTATGAATAAGAAATTGAAATGGTTCCTGATCATCCTGGGTCTGTTAATTGTTTTTTTTGTAGGAGCCAGGATGATAGGCGGTTCCTCCAAGGGTGTCATCAAAGTGACTGTTGAAAAAGCACAAAAAAGAACCATTATTGAAACGGTTAACGCAAGCGGCAAAGTATATCCTGAAATAGAGGTCAAGATCAGTCCCGATATTTCAGGAGAGATCACTGAGTTGAATGTTCAGGAAGGAGATAGTGTAAAAAAAGGGCAGGTACTGGCGAGGGTATATGCGGAGATCTATTCATCTCAGCGCGATGAGGCCCGGTCGCGTGTCATACAATCGCAGGCTACAGTTGCCAATAGCCAGGCATCGCTGGATGCCGTGAAGGCTCAGGTAGACCAGGCCAAAACAAACTATACCCGAAACAAGGACCTGTATGATCAAAAAGTAATTTCCAAAGCGGAAATGGAACAATTTGAAATTGCTTACCGTACGGCACAGGCACAATATAATGCTGCGGTGCAAAACATAAGAAGTCTGCAGGCCGGTACGCAAAGTACCAGAACAAGCCTGGAGGCTGCCAATAAGAATCTTAGCCGTACTACCATGATCGCCCCGATGGATGGAGTCATTTCTTCCTTAAGTGTTAAAAAGGGTGAACGTGTAGCGGGCAATAGTTTCAACGTAGGTACTGAAATGATGAGGGTTGCTGATCTGAGTGGAATGGAAGTACGTGTGGATGTGGGAGAAAATGATATCGTTAAAGTGAATATCGGGGATGCTGCCGATGTGGAAGTGGAAGCCTACAACAACCGGAAGTTCAAAGGTGTAGTTACCCAAATCGCCAGCAGCACTGCAAAAAGTGGTTCTTTAGCTACCAGTTCTGTGGATGTAACTAATTATGAGGTACACATCAGGCTCGACCCTTTTTCTTATCATGACCTGGTGGATCCTGCCAGGCCTAAAAAATTTCCCTTCCGTCCAGGAATGAATGCCAGTGCTGATATTAAAACAAAAATCAGAAATGAGGTGATCAGTGTTCCCATTAGTGCAGTGGCTGCACGGATTAAGGGAAGTGATCAATCTGTTGAGGAACAAAAAAAGCAGAAGCAAAAGAATACCGGGGATGACAATGAAGGAAGTACGGATTCCTTTGCAGGAGATGATTTGGAAGAAGTGGTTTTTCTGCTGCGGCCGGATGCCACAGTTGAAAAGAAAACGGTCACAACCGGCATTCAGGATATCAGTTATATTGAAATTTTAAGCGGCCTGAAAGGAGGCGAAGAACTTGTAACGGGTCCTTATACAGAATTGAAGGAAAATTTACGCACCGGCAAAAAAGTAAAGGTGGTTACAAAAGAGAAACTGTTTGAAAAGTAAGGTGACAAATCAAAATTTGCTGTCTCTCAACTTATATCCTCACTCAAGATTCACGATTATCATTCACCATATATAATGGAATTAAAACCGAAGATCGGCGTCATTGGAAGTGGAAGCTGGGCAACAGCTCTGGTGAAAATGCTGACGGATAACCGCCACGAAGTGAACTGGTGGATCAGGAATTCGTCGTCCATAGAACAAATCAGAAAAAGAAGGCACAACCCCAATTACCTGCCCTCGGTTTTGTTGGAATTGGATCTGCTACATCTGCAACATGAAGTGCAAAATGTTGTATCCGCATCAGATCTCCTTGTGGTGGCGGTTCCTTCAGCATATATTCAACAGGTTCTGGAATCGCCCGGAATGCCTCAGTTGAAAGATAAAAAAATCCTTTCCGCCATCAAAGGCCTGGTTCCTGGTCCGGATGTTTTGCTCAACGATTACCTGAATAAGCATTATGAGGTGAAACTTGAAAATTATTTTGCTGTGCTGGGTCCCTGTCATGCGGAAGAAGTAGCAGCTGAAAAGTTATCCTATTTAACTTTTTCGGGTATCGACAGGGAAACCACCAAAGGAATAGCGGCACTCTTTGATACGGATTACATCAATACCATAATCAATGATGATATACTTGGCGTACAGTATGCCGCGGTCCTTAAAAATATCTATGCACTAGGTGCCGGCATCGCACATGCCCTTGAATACGGTGATAATTTCCTAAGTGTTTATATTGCTAACAGTGCAGATGAAATGGCCGGTTTTCTCCGGAATGTGGGAGCCCAGCACATGGTGGTTGGGGAGCATCAGAAAACCGATCCCGTTACTCATAAAAAAGATATTAATTATGCGGCTTCCGTTTACCTGGGCGATCTTTTAGTTACTTGTTACTCTTTGTACAGCCGTAATAGAACCTTTGGAGCAATGATTGGCAAAGGATATAGCGTTCAAGCAGCTCAGCTGGAGATGAACATGGTGGCAGAAGGTTATTATGCCGCGCGGTGCATCTTCAATATCAACAGGAACATCGGTGCAGATATTCCAGTGGCAGAAACAATTTACAGGATCTTATGGGAAAAACTGAACGCTGCGGAAGGTTTCAGAAGGATTGAAGAAGTGCTGGTTTGAACGTATTTCTCGCCTGGTATTTATCTCAATAATAGTACGCTTCAATTGGCTGCCTTTAACAGTCCTTACAACTGGCCACTGAATTCAAAAATAGCATTAACACTTTTGCGATTGAATTTAAAGCCGCTCATTCTATAAATATGAAACCGGTGCGCTGGAAGCCTGCTCCTGGTGATCTCAATGGTATCAATCAAAGCCACCTGCCGGTAATATTTCTCATAAGTTGAAAGCGCAGGCCATACCTGGTCAGAAGGGAGAATACATAATGAGGTGTCCATGCTCACCAAAGAAAACCTCCACTGATTGGTCCAAAAATATTGGTGTAGGTCATTAATAGGTCCAACACCTATCATAATAATTCCTGCAGGTCTTCCAAAATAATATTCAAGGTGTGCCCCAGACCAGGAGGTACAAATTAAAGGAGTGGAAGGTGGAATTTTTCTGCTTTTTACCTGCTGAAGGTAAAAGTCAGTAAATTCTTTTCCTGCTTTTTTCCAGCCGTACATGTCCAGCGTGATGTCGCCTTTGCCCAGCTGTGCTTCGTCCTTGTTGCCCCAGGTACCCGGATAAAAATTGATAAGTAGTATACCAGAAATAGCTACGAGCATAAAAACTCCCATGCTGCACTTTACCAAAACAGGAAATTGGTGGATACTTTTTTCCGCCAGGAATATCCCTGCCAATGGGAGAAGTGTTACATAGGCTGGACCGCTCCAGTGCGGTAGCGTTTCGCGCGTGAGTGAAATCAGGATGAGCAAAAGCGCTAATGGCCAGGCAATGAATTGAAAGGCAATGGCAGCGGTATTCCGTGTGACTGCTTTATTAAACAAGGCCGCCATAATAGCCGCCACATTTACAGGATTATTAAAAAGGAACTGGGAAATTAGTTCTTTGGAAAAAGTTTTGAATTGCCAGTGCAGGGAAAATAGACTGACCCGGTTACTGTGGAAACGGTATGTGATAAAATCATTTTGAATATTCCATAGAATGATGGGGGAGATGATCAAAGTTGAAAGCAGCAAGGCGATATAGAAAGGCGGATGTTTCAACCAGCTCTTTTTTTTATAAAGAATAAAAAGAATCAGTCCCGACCAGATAAAAACACCATGCACCTTGCTCATGATGCACAAACCGGCAGCGCAGCCCAAAAGTATCCAATCCAACCAGTTCTTGTCATGGTTCATGATCCGGGAAATCATCCAGAGGCAGAAAGTCCAGAAAACAATTTGGGGTGAATCCGGCAACTGGTACACTCCCGCTGTAATTGATGCGTAAAAGGAAGCATTGAAAAGGCATGCGGTAAAAAAGCCAGCTTTTTCAGAATGAGCAGTGGCAGTAGCCTTGTAAATAAACCAGGTGGAAAGTGCACAACCAACTATACTTCCCATTCTGATCCATATTTCCTGTGGAAATTTTAAATTAAAGGTGAAAAAACGGATCCATAGGGCCACGAGGGGAGGATGATCAAAATAATTCCATTGCAGTCGGAGGCTGTACAACCAGTAATAGGCTTCATCATTTCCCAATTCAAGATAAGTTGCAGCTGCGATCCTGCACATCGCGCCGGCAACGATCAGCGCGAGCAACATTTTTTTGTAGGCAGCATCTCCAGACCACTGACCGGAAACAACAGCCGGAATTGGATGTATGGGTGGATGAAATTTCATGGTATTAAACACTCCAAAGTAAGGTGTTGCGGGCGTACATCAGGAGGGTTCATTGAAAAGTGCACTGGCAATGCCATCTGCCATCAGCATTCCTTCATCATTCAATTGCACCTGGTCATTGGTTATCCTGACAAGACCCGTCCTGAGAAACCTTTCTAACGCTTTTTCAGCACCTAACCTTACACTGGTGCCCCAATCATTTTCGAGTTTACAAAGGTCAAGACCTTCTCCTGTACGGAGCGAAATCATGATGTATTCATTGAGTGCCTGAACACGAGTCAGTAATTCTGTTTCTCTTTGAGGCAATTGATTTTTTTGACCCTGAATGTATAACTGGTTGTTGGCTATGTTCCATCTTCTTTCTTTCCCATTGAAAGAATGTGCTGATGGTCCAAGTCCAAGGTATTTTTCACCCTTCCAGTAGGCGGAATTGTGGCGGCTTCTGCAACCTTTCTTTGCAAAATTGGACACTTCATAATGTTCATATTGGTGTTCTCGCATCCGGTTCATCAGTAATAAAAACTGCCTGGCTTGCTGATCCTGATCCACCTCATTAATGAAATGGTTCCTGATAAGCTGTCTAAGCGGGGTTTTTTCTTCTACAGTAAGGGCATAGCAGGAGAGGTGTGGAATGTCGAAAGTGATAGCCTGGTTGATGTTTTGTTGCCATCTCTCATCATTTAGTAATGGGGATCCGAAGATGAGGTCAATGCTCAGGTTGTGGAAGCCATACTGATGGCTGAATTCAATGCTTTGATAAGCCTGTCTGGCGTTGTGTGCCCGGTTCATCCAACGCAATTCCTCTTCATCAAATGACTGCACTCCAATACTCAACCGGTTGATGCCCGCCTGTCGCCACCCGATTAGTTTTTCAGGTGTGATGTCGTCGGGGTTGGCCTCCAGGGTGATCTCTGCCAAAGGGTCAACCAGAAATCTTTTTCTAATGGAACCGAGTATGATTTCACATTCATGCGGGGAAAGTAAACTGGGGGTGCCACCTCCAAAATATATTGTTTGAACGGATTCACCTTCCAGGTAATCTGTTTCGGCTTTCACTTCCTGTACTAAAGCCTTTACCAGCTCATCTTTGTACAGCAGGGAAGTGGTAAAATGAAAATTACAATAGGTACATGCCTGTTTACAAAAAGGAATATGCAAATAAATTCCTGCCAACTTCGTTATATTTTGTGCTGAATTGAAAAAAGCCAACTACCGGGAGACCGCCGAACAGGATGTTCCTTTCATCCGGTATGATATGTTGAAATGTCAATTCTATAAAGTCCGCTGATTCATGAAACACGTATCTAAATTCAAAACCTATGCAACGGCGAAGTTAATACACCTGCTGGCCATGCTGTTTTTTTTAAGCACCTCCTTTTTTGGAGCTGCGCAATCATATCTGGTAAATTACCGGCCTTCAGATACCATGCAGCACTTACCTGATCTCCGGAAAGGATTTAATTCAAAAAACGAAGCCGGACTTTATATTACACAACTACCTGAATTGCTCAGAAGCAAAGGTTTTATTAGTGCTTCTTTAGATTCGATCCAGTATGACTCTTCTTCCGCTGTGGTAACAGTTTTTGTCGGAGAAAAATATAAGTGGACTCAAATCGTCTTTCATGAATCGGATGCACCCATTCTGAAAGCGATTCATTTTCCTGGATCTGTTCTTACCGGTGATATTGATTTTACCACACTTCATTCCTGGCAACAAAAGATCCTGGATTATCTGGAGGAAAACGGTCATCCCTTTGGAAAGGTTTATCTGGATAGTGTGGACCTGGTTGGTGGTGCGGGCAAAGCGGTATTAAAAATTGACAGAGGGCCACTGTACAAGATTGATAGCATAAGGATATTTGGCGACGTGAAAGTGAGCAATAGTTTCATTCAGCAGTACCTTGATATACCCAATGGAAGCCTTTACAATAAAAGAAAACTGGAAAATATAACCAAAAGACTTTCAGAGATTACTTACCTGCAGGAAGAACGTCCGTCAGACCTGATCTTGTTGGGAAGCGGTTCCATACTTAATATTTACCTTAAAGCTAAACGGAATAGTCAGGCCAATGTGCTCATTGGGCTTTTGCCTAATAGCGCGCAATTATCAAGTGGCAAAAAATTTCTTCTCACCGTTGACGCCAATATATTATTACGTAATGCCTTAGGGTCGGGAGAAACGATTGGCCTGGTGTGGCAACAACTTCAGCAAAGGTCGCCCCGTCTCAACCTATTATATGAACAACCTTTTATTTTCCATTCACCATTTGGTTTCAACTTCAGCATTGACATGTATAAAAGAGATAGTGTGTTTCTCAATATCAATATGAACCTGGGAACTACTTATCACCTGGAAGAAAGGCAGACAACGAGCTTTTTTTTACAAAGGAGACAAACCATCGTCAGCGGCATCAATACAACTGCCATCATGCAGACTAAAAAATTACCCCAGGAAATAGACGTCAGTTCTGTCAACCTGGGTGCGGGCTACCAGTTCAGTAATACGGACTACCGTTTCAACCCCAGAAAAGGAAATGAAGTATCTCTAACCGGATCGGCCGGAACCAAAAAAATCCGTAAGAACAATCAGATCACTGACCTTAAAGATCCGTCGGACCCTTCATTCAAATTTGAAAGTTTGTATGATAATATAAAACTTAAAGCCTACCAGTTCAGGATCATAGGATCTGGAGCACACTTTATTCCATTGGGTGGACAAAGCACTTTCCTCATGGGTGTTCATGCCGGCCTTTACCAAAGTGCGAGTTATTTCAGAAATGAACTGTTTCAAATTGGTGGTTTCAAGTTATTGCGTGGTTTTGATGAGGAAAGCCAATTTGTTTCCAAATATGCAATTGGGACGTTGGAATACCGGTTGCGCCTTTCATTGAATTCCTTACTTTTTGCTTTCGGAGATGGTGGTTGGGGAAAGCACTTACTGGAAAACAGGAAAGACCATACTTATATGGGTACCGGTATAGGTTTATCTTTTGAAACAAGAGCCGGAATCATTAATCTTGCCTGGGCAATTGGAAAACGTGATGATGCGCAGCTCAATTTGCGTCAGTCCAAGATTCATTTGGGCCTGGCAAGTTATTTCTGAGAAATGGCAGGCTCCCTATTTACAAAGCATGTTGAAATATATTCTTTTCTTTTTAATTCTTTTTGCGGCTGAGTACTGTGTTGCCCAGGATTCATTGAACCCTGCCCCGCAGGACACCATGCAAGTAAAGACTGTGAAAAAACCATTACTCAAGAAACGCATAATTCTTAAAAAAGAAAGTATCCATGTATCTGATACCTTTCAGCAGGTAAAGTTTTCTGGAAGCCCGGATACCCTGGTGATGAATACTATCATGTATGCGCAGCACCCTTTTTATACCTTTATTAACCCGGTTAAATATTCATTTACCTACAAGGTATGGGAGGGTAAGGAATCCATTTTTTATTCTATTATCGCCCTTTTGCTTTTTTTCGCACTCATCAGGAATGGATGTAGAAGATACATCCAGGACCTTTTTAAAATATTCCTGCGGTCAACTATGAATCAACGGCAGGTAAAAGAACAATTATTACAAAGTCCGCTTCCCTCGTTGTTACTCAATATTTTTTTCCTGCTTAGTACGGGGATGTATCTGACATTGCTGCTACGGTATTTGAAGATGGCATTAGCAATTAATTTCTGGCTGTTGTTTTTTTATTCCATTTGTGGGCTGGTTATTATATATACAGCCAAATTCATATCTCTCAAGATCGTGGGCTGGATTTTCCAGGTGTCGGAAGCAGTAAATGCTTATATATTTATTGTTTTTACTACCAATAAGGTGATTGGTATGGTGTTGCTTCCATTTATGGTGTTGCTTGCTTTTACATATGGATGGATGACTGTGGCGGGCATGAACCTGAGTATTTTAACCATCGCCGCATTATTTGCCTACCGCTATTTCCTTTCCTATATATCCGTTCATCGTATCGTCAAGATCAATTTCTTTCATTTTATTCTATACCTATTGGCATTTGAAATTGTTCCCGTGTTGCTGATTAACAAACTGTTGTTTAGAATATTGGGGGAAACGTACTAAATTTGCACAACGTTAGCCGACACACCAATATGGTAAAAAACGGAGTTAAGGCCGCTACTGCGGTCATCAAAAAAAAAGTTCTGATAACTCAACCGCGGCCTGATAGCGAGAAATCTCCTTATTTCGAGCTCAGCCGTAAATATGATGTGGTTCTCGATTTTTACCCTTTCATCCGATTAGAGGCTATACCTGCAAAAGATTTCCGAAAGCAAAAGATTGATATACAGCAACAAACAGGGGTTATTTTCACCAGCCGGAATGCCATTGACCATTTTTTCAGGGTTTGTGAAGAAATGAAGGTGATTGTTTCCCAGGATACTAAATATTTCTGCATTACAGAAGCAGTGGCGCTTTATCTCCAAAAATTTATACTATACCGTAAAAGAAAAGTTTTTTATGGTGCAGATGGCAGCAATAAAAGCCTTTTCGATGTGATTAACAAGCACAAGACCAACGAACGGTTGTTATATGTTTGTTCTGAGAATCAGCAGGATAGTGAAATTACAGGGTGGTTGAAATCCAATAGCTGTGACTTTTCCCTGGCTTTTATGTATCGAACTGCCAGCAACGATGTTAAAGAGATTTTGACTACCCAGGAATATGATGTGATTTGTTTTTTTACACCGAGCGGGGTGAAGAGTCTCTTTGACAATATGCCCAAGTATAAACAGAACGGAACTGTTATAGGAGCTTTCGGAAATAATACTTCTAAAGCCATTGAAGAAGCCGGGCTTAAATTAGGTATTAAGGCCCCAGAACCTCAAACTCCATCCATGGTAGCTGCTCTAGAAAAATACCTGAACAAGGAATTCAAAAAAAAGTAATCGTTTATCCCATATTCCAATTACTAATCACTTTCCTCCAATAATCATCCGGTCACATCTCATCTCCCCCCATATTCGTAGGTTTGTTCATGTCCCAACATGCCAACAGGCTCATTGATGAGTCGAGCCCATACTTGCTGCAGCATGCGCATAACCCTGTTGACTGGCATCCTTGGTGTGAAGAAGCTTTTGAAAAAGCCAGGCAACAGGATAAGCCGGTTTTAGTGAGCATTGGATATTCCGCCTGTCACTGGTGTCATGTTATGGAACGGGAAAGTTTTGAGAATGAAGAAATTGCCGGACTGATGAATCAATATTTCATCAACATCAAAGTAGACCGGGAAGAAAGGCCAGATGTGGATCATATTTATATGGAGGCTGTTCAGGTGATGACAGGTAGCGGCGGCTGGCCATTAAATGTTTTTTTGACACCCGAAAGGAAGCCATTTTTTGGGGGAACCTACTTCCCGCCTCAAAAAGCTTTCAACCGCCCATCATGGATGGACATACTTCAATTTATAAATGATCTCTGGAATAATAAAAGAGACGAAGTTCTCAGCCAGGCTGCCACTTTACTGGATCATATAAACAATTCGGGGAACAGGTTATTA
>JANLYU010000328.1:0-1612 GCA_031365785.1 Flavisolibacter sp.
TGTCAACGAAGATCATCTTGTTCAAAATGAAAGTAAGGACCTTCAACGATTAACAACCCTCCAAAAGCAATTCAATATTAGTTTGTCAGAAAGGGACCAGACCATTGCGTCTTTAAAAAGGCAACTACAGTCTAAAACTATAGAAATGATGCCGGCAAATGCCATGGTAAGCGCACCTGCTAAAGGAGGAACTATTCAGGATCTCAGGCAAAGTAATATCAACCTTAGTCTGGGTTTCAAAAGTCTACAGAATAAGATTTGGTCAATGACACGCGAATACAATGAACTGTTAAAGGATCATGAACAGTTGAAGAACCGGCTCATCCAACTTCAAAAAAATGGTGGATCAGAATAACCTTTTTTTATGTTTATTCTGAAACCGGATGTACCGTTAGAAATACAGGGATGGTATAATAAACCTTATGAAAAAGACACAATTCAGAAGAAAACGTTTTGGCCTGTTCATCGCTATATTTATTTTTCATTCCGCTTATGCGGATAACTATTATTTTTCAGCAAGCGAAGGTGATGATTCCAGAACACAACAGCAGGCTCAGAATCCCAAGACGCCGTGGAAGTCGCTGACTAAATTCAACCAGTTTTTCGCTTCTTTGCAGGGTGGAGATTCTATCTTATTAAAAAGGGGTGATGTATTTGATGGTTGGGTGACGATGACACAATCAGGAAGTGTATCTGCACCCATTGTTTTATCTACATACGGAACAGGCACACGCCCCATCATCAATGGATTTATTAAACCCATAGGATGGACCAGCTCCGGGAATGGCATCTGGGAAAAAATTTTATCCTATATGGATACTCAGATTGGCACTTTATTACTGAATGGGGTGGAACAGGGTATTGGACGCTATCCCAACATGTCGGGTGCTAAAAATGGCTACCTCAATTTTGAAAGTTTCACCGGCATCACATCAGTTACAGACAATGAATTGAAATCTGTCCCCGACTGGACAGGTGGTGAAATCGTAATCCGTAAGAACCGGTGGGTGCTGGACAGAAACCTCATTACACAGCACGATGGCAATACGATCCGCTATTCTTCCGAATCCGGTTACGCACCATCAGATAATTTTGGTTACTTCATACAAAACCATCCAAAAACACTGGACCAGTCAGGGGAATGGTATTATAAAAAAAATGAAAATAAACTGGGCATTGATTTAAATCAGGCACTGGATACGGCTTTCGTAGAGGTAAGTGTAGTAGAAAAGTTATTGAGTATCGCTGGTCAGCAACACCTGGTTGTTGAACACATCAATTTCAGAGGAGCTACTGTTAGTGCACTCGAGATCAACCATGCGCAAGATATTAGGATCCACGATTGCATCATCACCTATTCCGGAACAAATGCCATAACAGCTTCTCATACCGATGCGCTGACCATAGAAAATTCAGACATAGACCATACCCATAATATCGCACTGAATATTACAGATTGTTCCAACACTGTAATAAGAAAGAATAACATTACCAATACAGGAACTTTGCCGGGCATGGGCAAGGGCGACAGTGGTTCTTACGAGGCTATTCTGATTTCAGGCAACAACAATCTAATATCTTTTAACCAAATAGACAGTACCGGTTACATACC
>JANLYU010000314.1:0-18707 GCA_031365785.1 Flavisolibacter sp.
ATGAAACAAAAAATATTTTTTCAAAACCCAAACTGTAAAATTCAGCTGACTCCAGCAAACGTTCATTATTGTCCACCTTGTTGACGACCAGGAAAACTGGTTTTGTTGACCGCCGGAGGATATCGGCCATGGCATCGTCGAGATCTGTAATGCCTGTAGCTGCATCCACCACGAATATGACGATACTTGCTTCTTCCACTGCGACCTTGACTTGTTTCCGGATTTCCCTTTCAAAAACATCTTCGCTGTCCGGAACAAAGCCACCCGTGTCAATCACGTAAAATGATTTTCCGTTCCATTCGCAAATGCCGTATTGGCGGTCGCGGGTGACGCCAGGTGTGTCCTCTACAATGGCCTTTCGCTGTTCCAGCAAACGATTGAAAAGGGTACTTTTCCCGACATTCGGACGGCCTACGATTGCAACTGTAAATGCCATAATGCTAAGCGCACTGCGCTACGCTGTTGTTTGATGTAAAATTATTCTGTCTTTATTAAATAATAGGAGCACCAGAGAATTCCGGTTCCTACTCATTACTTACGTTTTAAATTTTCCTAATAACCATACTCCTTCAGAAACAATTCATTTTCTCTCCACTTCGGCCTCACTTTCACGAAAAGTTCGAGGAAAGTTTTTTGTTTAATGAATGCCTCGATCTCCTTCCTGGCCTCCGTGCCTATCGTTTTGATCATGTTGCCACCTTCACCCAGAATAATCGCTTTTTGCGATTCCCGCTGAACAATAATTTCACCACGTATTTTTATTAAAGTAGATTTTTGTTTGAATTCATTAACGATCACGGTGGTGTGATAAGGAATCTCATCTTCGAACAATGAATAAATTTTTTCTCTGATGAGCTCTGCCACAAAAAATTTTGTAGGCAGGTCTGATAATTCATCCTGATTATAGAAAGGCTCCCCTTCAGGCAAAATTGAAATAATCTTTTTCAGAAGGCTGTTGATATTTTGTTTGGCCAGTGCGGAAACAAACACGACTTCCTTGCAATAGGGCTTTTCTATAAAAAAGGTCTTTGCTTCTTCCTGCCTTTCCTTGGTAGCCCGATCTATTTTATTAATGATCACAATCCCAGGAACCTTGAGATGCAAAGAAGAAAACACTTGGTCAGTATGACTCCAATCATCCTTGATGTCCACGATCAACAAAGAAAGGTCAGCATCTTCCAAAGCGCTTTTCACTGCCTTCATCATTTTCTCATGCAGTTTGTACTGGGGGTCAATAATTCCAGGTGTATCTGAAAAAACAATCTGGTACTGTTCGGTTGTGAGGATACCCTTGATGCGATGCCTGGTGGTTTGTACCTTGGGGGATACAATGGCCAGCTTCTCACCCATCAATGCGTTCAGCAAAGTACTTTTCCCGGCATTGGGTTTACCAAATATGTTTACAAAACCAGATTTCACCATTTATAAATTAAATGAACTCATTACATCATATTTGAAAGTTGTACGGAACCCATCAAGAAATAGATGCATGCTGCCTGTTGTTTTTGAAAAGGAAACCACCTTCACAAAAAGTTGATGAAAAATGATATTCTCCTCAACTATTTTACATAAGTCCAGTTAACATTTCTGGAAGGGTGCCTTGTCTTTATTCCATGGTATCCCACCTGAATTGAAGTACCAGAAACACCTACCCAAGTAAAAGCTCCGGGGAGGCTTGTTGCGAAGGGAGGGATCCCCGCCTGAATGACTCAGTCGGGCAGGGAACCTCCGTACAAACCTAACCACCTAAATAATAAAAGCCTCCAGGGAGGCTTGTTGCGAAGGGAGGGATCGAACCTCCGACCTTCGGGTTATGAGCCCGACGAGCTACCGCTGCTCTACTTCGCGATGTGGGTGGCAAATATACCGCTGAGAAAACGTTCAACCAAAGAAATTTCAAATTCGGTGTCGAACACTACCTGCACCATTGGCTTTAGCCTTTTTTACCTGAGCGGGTCCTTTCCAGTTAATGTCACTGGCACCGCTGGCTTCTGCAGTTAGCTCATTAGTAACGGTTACATCTATATCACTTCCCCCGCTAGCTGAAACAGAGCAGTCATTAGTCAATAAATCATAGCCTTTGAAATCACTTCCACCACTGGCATTAATATGTAATGTTTTTGCCTTACCCTGTATCTTCACATCAGCTCCTCCGCTTTGTTGTACAGTAAGCATATCAACATCCACTTTTCCTAAAAAATCAGCACCACCGGAAATGCTGATAAAAAGAGAAGGTGATTGAACTATATCCTCAGCATAAATATCAGAGCCGCCGGACGCGGTAATTCTATCGAGTGTTTTGTAGGAAACATAGACTTTCATTGGACCGTTGCCTCTTACTGAAAATTTCTTTCCATCTTTCCATTCATACCGAATGATGAGTACACCTTCTTTCACTTCAGTTAAAATGCGAGTCCTGGTTACTGCATCCCTGGCACTGATGGCAATTGTTTCCTTTCCCTGACTCAGATACACATCAATTCCGGATGACACCTGTATGGCATGATAACTAGAAATTACGCGAAGTTCTGCATTCGGGTCATTGATAATTTTTTGGGTAAACCCCAATGTTGTACATAAAAAAGTGGCTAGAAGCAATAGACAACTTTTCATAAATATCTATTTCTTATAAAACGATTATTGTAAAAAAATGTTACAGCCATTGATATTTTGATGTTAATTTTGTTTTTCACTTCAGTGTTTCCCGGGGTGCTTCCCCCGCCGCGGCGGGGGACGGCTGAGATCAAACCCGTTGAACCTGATCAGGGTAATGCCTGCGCAGGGAGGCTTTGAAAATTCAAAGTAGAAATGAGTCGCTGTTTCTGACAGTACACATGCTCCGCTGGCGTCCCTTCATTTAAAAAATATAAAATGAAAAGGATCGCGTTTATCATCTGCTTTGCACCCTTATGGTCTCTTTCACAAAACAAGAAAGATACTTCTGCCCTGGAACCCGTGGAAGTAAGGGCTACAAGAGTTTCCGCTACGGCTCCATTTGCCAAAACAAACATTTCCAAAAAAGAAATTGATCTACAAAACCTGGGGCAGGATTTACCATTCCTACTCAATCAAACACCCTCCACGGTGATCAATTCCGATGCGGGCAATGGGGTTGGTTATACCGGCATCCGTATCCGTGGCACTGATGCCACGCGGATCAATGTTACCCTCAATGGCATCCCCTACAATGATGCGGAAAGTCAGGGTACTTTTTTTGTGGATCTTCCTGATTTTGCCTCCTCTGTCAACAGTATCCAAATTCAGCGGGGTGTGGGAACATCAACTAATGGCGCCGGTGCGTTTGGAGCATCGATCAACTTAAGCACCACTGAAGAAAACAGGAATGCATATGTTCAGTTGAACAATAGTATAGGATCTTTCAATACCCTCAGGAATACGGTGAAAGCGGGTACGGGATTAATCCATCAACATTTTACTACAGATGTAAGATTTTCTCGTATTTCCAGTGACGGATATATCGACCGGGCCAGTTCTCAGCTGAGGTCTTTTTTTGTTTCAACTGCTTATGTATCTGAGAAAACAGATATCAGGCTGAATGTATTTTCCGGAAATGAGAAAACTTACCAGGCCTGGTATGGAGTTTCAGAAAATGATCTCCAAGCTAACCGTCACATCAACTATGCAGGCACTGAAAAACCAGGTACGCCTTATCATAATGAAACTGACAACTACCGTCAGGACCATTACCAGTTGCATGTAACCAGAAGATGGCGTCCAGACCTCACCTCTACCACGGCATTATTTTTTTCGAACGGACTTGGATATTATGAACAATACAAAGCTGGTCAGAACTACGCAAGATATGGATTGACTTATCCTGTTATTGGTGCGGACACCATTTTCAAAACTGATCTCATCAGAAGGCTCTGGCTTGACAATCATTATTACGGCACCGTGTTTTCATTATTGTATAATGCGCATAAAATGAAGTTGACGGGTGGTGGATCGATAACCCACTATGATGGAAACCACAATGGGAAAATTGTTTGGATGGAAAAATCTCTGGCTTCCAATAAAAAATATTATAACCTGAATGCATATAAAACTGACTTCAATGTGTATACAAAATGGCAGCAACAACTAAGCACTGCTGTCCAGGTGTTTGCGGAAATGCAGGTTCATGCTATCCATTACGATTTGAATGGATTCCGCGACAACCCGGATCTTTTGATCAGTAAGAAATATCATTTTTTCAATCCTAAACTAGGCTTCAGTTATCATATCAAAAATTGGCTGGCATATGCTTCGATGAGCAAGGCGGCTAAAGAACCCAACAGGGATGATTTTGAAGCCGGTCGTTCCCAGCAGCCATCACCTGAAAAATTAAATGACCTGGAAGCTGGAATTGAAAATAAAAACAACCAGTTCCACTGGGCCATCAATGTGTACTATATGCATTACAGGGACCAGCTGATCCTTACAGGAAAGATCAATGATGTAGGGGCTTATACAAGAAGTAACATACCTGTCAGTTACCGGCTAGGAACAGAACTTCAGGCGGGAATTCTACTCAACAGCTGGCTCAGTGCAGATGTCAATCTCACCCTGAGTAGAAATAAAATCAAAGATTTTACCGAATACCTGGATGATTATGATAATGGCGGACAAAAAACAATTTCTTATCTCACCACAGATATTTCTTTTTCACCTGAAGTAATCAGCGCAGCATCCATCAATATTTTACCTCTATCTAATTTCAGGGTCAGTGCTATAGGAAAATACGTGAGTAAACAATACCTGGACAACACTTCCAATAATAAAAGAAAGTTAGGGGCTTTCTTTACGCAGGATTTGAGGGCTGTTTATTCTTTATCCAGGGGTCATATGAAAGACTTAGAGCTGATCTTTCAGGTAAATAATATTTCCAACCTGAAATATGAACCAAATGGTTACACTTTCAGCTATTATTACAATAATCAATTAACCACTGAGAATTTCTATTTTCCCATGGCAGGAAGAAATTGGATGGCTGGGGTAAATATTAAACTTTGAACCGTGTGGGTGTGGAGGTATACAGCCTTCCACACCTAATATTATCATGAAGACAATGGACCAAATTTTTCCTGCCATTCAAGTATTCCACCTGTCACATTGAAAGTATTGATAAACCCAAGCTGGTCCAGTACCATACAGGCCATCATACTTCGTTTGCCGCTACGGCAATGCACGATCACTTCTTCTTCTTTCAGGTCTTCCAATTCCTCTACCTGCATACTTTGAATTTTCCCAAGAGGAACCAGTCGGCCACCGAGGTTAGCTTCTTCATATTCATGAGGTTCGCGGCAATCTATCAGGTTGATGGGCACCCCGCTGTCCATTTTCTTTTTTAATTCTTCAACGGAAATATTCTTCATGCTAATTATTATGGGTTTTGAGGTAAAGGAGCCTGCCGCACCGAATCCACTATCGGCGGATCCACACTGAGCCATACATCAACCATCTGCCCTGGCCGGATACGAATCTGCACTCCATCTGTAGTCTTTGTCATTGGATTTTGACGCACTACAAAAGCGTTTTCCATATCACGAACATTGCCGATCGGTGTCGAAGATCCTAAAACCAGCCCATTTTGTTCCAGAAGGATCCGTGCCTCAGCCAAAGAAAATCCTACCAGTCTCGGCATGGCCTTATCTTCTTCACCCAATCCACCGGCTAGAATCAAATCAATGGTTGACCCCACTTTAATCTTATCTCCAGCCTTCACTGGATTTCCCTGGTGAATCATTTCAAGAACGGAGTTTTTGGCAAAATCGGCCCGGTAGGTGGTATCTCCAAGACGAAGTCCCTGGCTATGGAGTGTCATTTCTGCATTTCTAAAACTGAAACCAATGAGGTTAGGCATGGAAACATCGGGTGCCACAAACCGGTTGATCACCACATATACTGTTCTGTTCACCTTCACCACCTGGTCTGATTCCGGCACTTGTTTCACTACAATTCCGGGAGGCAGGGAGTCATAATAAACCGAATCCTGAATCACTGTTTCGAAACCCTTATCCTTCAGAAGAAGTTGAACTTCACTGATGTGTTTTCCAGTAACGGAAGGAACTGTTTTAGCTTCTCCATGTTTGGTGATCCAATTAAGCGACAACATGAAAATGAGAAAAAATATAAGTATTAAAGCAATCGCTACTAGGATATTGAACCAGAGAGGTCGGTGCGTGATGTATTTAATCATACTGGTTTTTCTATTTCGGAATGCAAGATAATAAAATCGTAAGTGGTGACTATTAGGTGCCTGTTAAGTTTACCATCCCTTTGCTCATGATACTATTCATCCATTTTCCAACGCCTCTTGCACCAGCGCCGTATAAAAATCTTTCAGGTCCCATCCCCTGGCCCGCACCTGCTGAGGAATTACACTAGCATCGCTTTGGCCAGGGATCGTATTGATCTCCAGCATATAAGCTTTATTCTGCTGTAAGTGATAGATGAAATCAATTCGTACCACTCCACTGCAATTGAATACTTCATATATTTTGGTAGCGGTTATTTCCAACTGAGATTTCCAAACTTCTGGCAAATCGGCAGGTGTGGTTTCTGTGGACTTCCCCCCATATTTGGCTTCAAAATCAAAAAATTCCTTGTGACTGCTCACTTCCGTAATCGGCAGAACTGTTATTTCGCCTTTACGCTTGAATACACCTACTGTAAATTCCCTTCCCTCAATCATTTCCTCCACCAGCACCTGGTCGTCTTCCTGAAATGCCTTCTGCAGGGCTTGTTCCAGTTGGCCGGGCTCTGAAACTTTGCTCATTCCGATACTGGAGCCTCCATTATTTGGTTTGACAAAGTAAGGAAGGCTCACGCTATTCAAAATCTGATCAATGCTATAGGAGGTGTGCCTGAACAGGTGCACAGAGGTTGCTACAGGAACACCAGCCATTTTCGCTACCGCTACAGTGTAACGCTTATTGAAAGTAAGAGCAGAGGTAGCTGCATTGCAGGAAGTATAGGGCAACTGCATCAGATCAAAATAACCTTGCAGTTTTCCATCTTCACCAGGAGATCCATGCATGCCTATAAAAACCGCATCAAAAACGATTTTCTTCCCCCCTTCTTCAATGGAAAAATCATTTTTATTCACCTCTGTTTTTTGCTGATGAGAGTCTTCATAGAACCATCCGCCCTCATTGATATCGATCCGGTACACTTCAAAAAGGTCTTTATCCAGGTGATTCCATATAGTAGCTGCAGACCGGTAAGAAATTACAGCTTCGCCTGAGAAACCTCCTGTAACCAAGGCAATTTTTTTCTTCATTTTCCAAAGCTATTCGTTATGATAAAACATAAATAATTTTTTATTTTTTTAAAATCTCTTTTGCCTGGAAAATTTGAACCTCGTGGCAACTGTTGGTAACATCCGGGTGTTCTCTGCATGATCCTTACAATCTTCCCCTCACGGATTAACTTTGTTCAAATTCCAACCATGCCAAATAAAAAGCCAGCCGAAAGTTTTACCACTATGACAGAGATTGTTCTGCCCAATGACACCAATGTTTTTGGCAACCTTATGGGAGGAAGACTGATGTACTGGATGGATATTGCAGCCGCCATATCCGCACAACGTCACTGTAATGCGCCTGTGGTAACAGCTTCTGTAGATAATATCTCTTTTGAAAATCCAATACGTCTTGGGAATACTGTTCATATTGAAGCCAAGGTGAGCCGTTCTTTTCAAACTTCCATGGAAGTACACCTGAAGGTTTATGGTGAAGATTTTACAGAGCAATTCAAATACAAAAGCAATGAAGCCTATTACACTTTTGTTGCCCTTGATCCTGAACGCAAGCCAAAGGTGGTACCGCAGTTGGATCCGGAAACAGAAGAAGAAAAACGTCTTTTTGAAGGAGCTCTGCGGAGAAGGCAGTTACGATTGGTATTAGGCGGTAAGATGAAAGCCGACGATGCGGCTGAATTGAAAGCGCTGTTCGTGAAATCGTGAAATAATTTTAACTGATATCAATACTGGTTGAAACCTGAACTTTTTTACCCTTTTACGCTACTGCTTCTTCATGGGTCTTCCAATGATGGGCACCTTTCATCATGTGTTCTTTGCTTTGTTCAATGGCATCCATTACCTGTAATAAAATTTCATCCGCGCTGGCTTCATAGTCCAGTTGCATTGGAGGCTTAAAGGTAACAGACAGTAAAGTGCCTTTCTTTTTGAAGGTCAGTCCCTTTTTATTGAAAGCACGCCAAAAGCCCTGTATCACCACGGGTACAACAACCGGCTTACATAATTTGATGATATAGGCAGTTCCTTTTCTGCCAGGCGCAAAGGGTTTTGTAGTTCCTTGTGGAAAAGTTATGACCCAGGCTTTTTCTAATGCTCTTTGGATCTTTCGGGTATCACTTGGATCCAGGCCTCTCCTGACATCAGCGCCATCTTTTTTCCATGTTCTTCTTACAGTCAGCGCGCCAGCCAGTGTAAATAACCGGCTGATCCAACTGCTTTTCATCGTTTCCTCTGCAGCTACATAATATACCCTAGTAAAAGGATTCAGCAGGTAAAAAGGAATTCCCAGCCTGTTTTTTCTCCTCCATTTCACCGCGCAAAAAATATGGATGAAAGTGATGACATCTGCAAAATAGGTTTGATGATTGCTTACAAAAAGCACATTACTGAGAGGAAGGTTGGCAAAATTTTCTGTGCCCCTGATCCTGATTTTATTGACTATTGCTATACCCGGATAGGAAAAAATGCCAACAAGGGCATACACCATGATCCTGACTGGCTTATATTCAGCCAATTTCTTCCAAATACTCATCTGGCCATCATTATAGATTAAAGTTAAGTGTTTACAAATTGTTAAGCGCTTACCCGCACTTATGTAATTAATTTGCACCCGACATCTAAATTAAAATGAATATCATGAATAAATGTATGACCGCCCTCGTGCTGCTATTTTTTTGTATCACCGGTTTTTCACAGACAGAAAGAAATCCATATCCCAAAACCATTACTGTGAACGGAAGTGCTGAAATGGAAATTATCCCAGATGAAATTTATGTCCAGGTAGATCTCAAGGAATATGAAAGAAAAGGTCAATCCAAAGTAACCATCGACAAGATCAAACAGGACTTTCTTAACAATGCAAAAGCGGTGGGCCTGCCGGATTCTGCGATCAGTATCGCGGCCTATGACGGTTTCAATGGAAATCCATGGCTGAGGAAAAAAAATAAAAAGGACGTATTGTTATCTTCTATTACTTATCAGATCAAATTAAAAAGCAGCCGTCAGATGGATGACCTGGTCAACCGGCTTGACGATAATGCCACTTCCAACTTTTATATTGTGCGCACTTCACACAGCAGGATTAACGAGTTCAGAAAACAATTGAAAATACAGGCTGTAAAATCGGCCAAGGAAAAAGCACTTTACCTGGCAGGAGCCATTGACGAAAAAATTGGAGAAGCTGTGACCATCAATGAACCCGGCGAAACTTTCATGCCCTATTACAATATGAGGACGGCCAATAAAATGGTCAACCAGGAAGGCCAGCAGGACCAGGCGGAAGTTGATTTTCAGAAGATCAAGTTCAAATACGAGGTGACGGTCATCTTCGCATTGAAATAATTACCTGCGAATCCACCTGGTAACAGCAGCTATTTCACTATAAATAAAGTCTTCCCGAAGGGGAAGACTTTATAATTTAAAGTTGAGTTAGGAATGGATCACCTATGCTTCGGGCTCTGAAGGAGTACTTTTTTCTTCCTGCTGCAACCTTTCCTTGATCTGTGCCAGTGCACCCAGGTCGCCAAGGGTAGGTTTCTCCACCTTACTTTGAAGGTTCTTTACAGCCTTCTTAGTTTTATCTGCTTCCACTCTTTCTTCTTTCCGCGCTGCATCCTTTTCATTCACCTTTGCCTGTTCCCATATCCTTGAATGGGATACTACAATGCGCTTTTCATTACGGTCAAATTCGATGACCATGAATTCCGCAGTTTCATCAGCTCCTACGCTCTTTCCATCTTCCTTACCCAGGTGACGGTTGGGAGCAAAACCTTCCAGTCCGTAGGGCAGCTGAACGATGGCGCCCTTATCATCTTTACGGGAAACAGTTCCTTCGTGTATAGAACCCACAGCAAAGGTGTCCTGCAGGCTATTCCAAGGATCTTCTTCCAGTTGTTTATGTCCCAATTGCAATTTGCGGTTGTCTTTGTCAATCCCGAGAATAACCACCTGGATGGTTTCACCCACCTTGGTATACTCACTCGGATGGTTGAAACGTTTGAGCCAGCTGAGGTCTGATATGTGAATCATTCCTCCAATACCGGTAGTCAGTTCCACAAAAACTCCATATGGTGTAATGTTCTTCACCGTTCCGCCATGACGGCTGCCTTCAGGGAACTTGGTTTCAATATCTGACCAGGGATCCTGTGACAACTGTTTGATGGACAAACTCATTTTCCTGTTGTCTTTATCAAGTGTTACCACCTTGGCTTCGTGCTCGTCACCGAGTTTAAAGAATTCTTTTGCATTGATTGGTGTATTGGCCCATGTAATTTCAGATACGTGCACCAGCCCTTCCACACCGGCAAGGATCTCTAAGAAAGCACCGTAATCTTCAATATTCACTACCCTGCCCTTCACGATCTGACCTTCTTTAATAGTTTCAGGCAACACATCCCAAGGATGTGGTGTCAGCTGTTTCAATCCAAGGGAGATACGTTTTTTCTCATCATCAAAATCCAGTACAACCACATTGATCTTCTGATCCAACTTCAGTACTTCACTTGGATGATTGATACGGCCCCATGAAATATCGGTGATATACAATAAACCGTCGAGTCCACCAAGGTCCATGAAAGCACCGAAGTCTGTGATGTTCTTCACCGTACCTTCCAACACCTGGCCTTTCTCAAGTTTACCAATAATCTGTGCACGCTGCGCTTCAATGTCGCTTTCTATTAATGCCTTATGGGAAACCACTGCATTTTTGATGGCCTCATTGATCTTGACTACTTTAAATTCCATTGTCTTTCCAACAAACTGGTCGTAATCGGTTACAGGCTTCACATCGATCTGTGAACCTGGCAGGAAAGTTTCCATACCAAATACATCCACGATCAAACCACCTTTGGTTTTGCTGGTCACCGTTCCGGTAACAATCTCGCCTGTTTTGTGTACTTCTACAATGCGTTCCCAGGCCCTTGTGATGCGTGCCTGTTTGCGGCTTAAGTTCAGGTTTCCGTCGCGGTCTTCCTTTTCCACCACCATTACTTCTACTTCATCACCCACCTTCAATCCCTGAATATCCCGGAATTCATTAAGTGATACCAGGCCGTCAGATTTGAAGCCGATGTTCAGTACCACATCGGTCTTGGTAATGCCTACTACCAGGCCCCTGATCATTTCTCCATCGTTAAGTTGTACGAATGTGTTTTCATACACCTTATCGTACTTTACTTTCTCATCTTTTGTATAGCTGGCCACATTTCTTTTGTCAATGGTCCAGTCAAAATCATCATGAGCTGCGACTGTTTCGGCAACCGGCTCCTGAACAGGTACATTTGATGTCGCTGTAGCGGCTGATGCTTCTTTCGCATTGCCCTGCTCCTGTCCTTCAGCGTTTTGATCTGCCTTATCGGCAGACAGGTTAACAATTTGATTTTCTTCCATAAAAATTCCCGGGGTTTTGTTCGGGCCGGCAAAGATAAGATATTGGGCCAATAAACTAGGGCAAAAAGATGATTTTCTCCTTTAAATAGCGGTATTCCAGATTGTTATAAACTACTCTTTAATGGCGACTGAGTGATAACAATTTGGTGATGGATTAACGATACAACAGTCAGAACCATTTAACAACAACATCAATTATGGGGTATGCGCAATGGCCATATAATCCATCCTTCTATCAGTCTTGATGGATATCCAAATAAACCACTACCTAAAGCTGATCAATGATTTGAAGAAAGACCTCTTTCCAGTACGCGGGGTTATACTGCATATCTTCTTTACCCAATCTAATAATTAGTAACTTTTTTTCAGGATATATGTATATATATTGACCATATAGACCTGCGGCATAATAACTTCCGTAGTTGCGTGGACCAACCAACCAATTGTATTGAAAGTTAAATTTTCCACCATTCAAAGTATCTGGAATGATAGCTGATTTTATCCAGTTTTCAGAAACAATCTGTACCCCATTCCATTTCCCAAGATTCAAATACAAACGGCCCAGCTTTGCAAAATCCCTTGCAGCAGCGCTGAGACAGCAAAAGGCTTTTTCCATTCCTTTCTTGGTTTTATTGTCAATATTCCAGAAGGCAGGATGTTCCATACCCATAGGTTTCCAGATTTTACTTTCCAGATAGGCAGATAGTGAACTACCGGTTGCACGCTCAATGATCAAAGCAAGTAATTGGTAATTTTCACTCTGGTAGTTAAAATGTCTGCCTGGAGGTTCCGCAATATGCATATGCAGCATTAACTTCCTTAGGTGGCTTCCATAATAAAATAATGCGTTATCTGAAGTTGGACTAAACTCTTGTTTTGTAAATCTGATTCCCGAGGTGTGTTTAAGAAGATTTTCAATGGTTATGAAATCAAATCCCTTTCCCTTTAACTCAGGGATAAAGTCCGTGATATTCTGATGGACATTGTTGATACAATGGTTATCAATCGCAATGCCAATAAGAGTGGAAACGAAAGCTTTGGCTAATGAGAAGCTTGTTAGCAGGGAACTGTCCATTATTTTACCACTATATTTTTCAAATAGTATGGAATCATTCCTAATAATCAAAAATGAAAGCGTTTTATGATGCTTAACAAAATCATTTAGGTCTATGCTCTTTGGATCAATGGCCCGTTCGTCCACTTTTATTTGATACCCAATATCATTCCCTAGAGCAGGTTCAAAGAAATGGAAAACAGTTGAACTATTGTTAATCCATCGTTTTGGAAAGCGTTCGGCATTTTTAACTTTAGGAACATTGTAAACAATAGCCTTAAGAATAATACATGAGTGAAGGCCCAAAAGAACCAAAATAAATGATATAAGTCTCATATAGGTATGAACAACTAATTTTTGACAGTCATTTATAAATCAATGAGAAGAAAAGTTGTTTACTTTTTTATTATGGTATAATAGGTACTTGGCAGTTTCATAAAAAGCTTCTGTTAGAGTCTTTAAACTTAAGCTCAAACTATCATAATATCTTCCCCGAACAACTTCCCGATCCGATTTCATTGAGAAAATATTAGTAGCTCCAGTTTGCATGTCTTTTCGGAAATAATAATCATCAGTGACTACCCCGGACTTTTTTTTATCTGGATCATTTATGAAAGCGCCTGGTAAAGACAATTTGTTTGACTGAAATAAGGAATCAAAAAGATTACGCCCCATTGTTGTATTGGTAAGTTGTTGTGAAAGCAGAGAACATACTGAAGGTAATATGTCCAACTGAGAGCATATCGTTTTCGGTTTAGATGGAGGGAGATGAGAGGGATTGTAAAATAAAAGTGGTACATGTTCTTCATCAAGGCGCTGATCCTGCCAAACCCTGGGAAACATTGTCCCAACATTCCCTGCAACTCCATGGTCACCTACAAAAACAAATAAAGTAGAATCAAAATAACGTGTTTGCCTCGCAGCGTTTATGAATTTTTTGAAACAATAATCGGTATAGCGGAAAGAATTAAATTCTTCAATTGAAGCAAATCCATAATGATTTAATGTATCATCAGGTATTTTAAGCTTATTGAATTCATTCAGGTCTTCCTTGGGAATGGAGTATGGCCTGTGATTATCAGCAGTTTGGATCACTGCAAAAAAAGGTTCATGTTGAACAGAAAGAATTTTATTAGCTTCCAGGAACAAATTTTTATCACTAATGCCCCAAACATTTAGTTGACCCGATTTAAATTGCTGCTGCTCAAATATGTGAAGTCCTTTTATATTATTATCAAGCAGTCCCCTAATATTTGCCCAATTGGCATCGCCTCCTATAAAATAAAACTTTGAATAACCGTTGAAATCATTGATTAGAGTATGCTGGTCTACTATAGACAGATTTCTGCTTGCTGTTTTCGGACTTTCTACATCTGGAATTCCTGTGATAATAGCCCAAACTCCACGGGCGGTTCCAAAACTTGGAGTAAAGCAATGATCGAAATAAATTCCGTTGTTACATAATTCATTAAAAAAAGGTGTCGCATGGAGAGGGTTCCCACACATACTGCTCTTATAGGTACTAAAGCTTTCACAAATTACAATAATAACATTTGTTTTTGCCGGAATATGGTAAAAATTAGAGGGGTGAATAGTTCTTTCATACTTCAAATTCATTGAATCCCTATGATCCACTCCAAGATAATCGGCCATAACTAAATAGCCTTTTTTTGTTTTCTCCGCATCAAATCCAGAATGTCTAAAAGACATGGAGCTGAAAAAGGTCTGAAAAGGATTTAGTGCCACTTCAGCTTTAAATTCCTCTCCCAAAGCATACGCATTGCTCCAACGCAATGGGAATTGATTAAGCGTACCCCACGTACTAATGAGTATAAAAAGCAATAGCATTCCATTCCAGAGCCAATTTCTCTTTATATGAATTAGTGATACTCTTTTCAAAATAGTAAACCATTTCTGCAGTAAAAAGTAAAATATAAAAACGAAAATGATTAGCAGTAATATTATTTTCACGACTGGGTATGTTTGCCCTACCATTTTCATTGATATACTTATATTTTCCACATAATTGAGGATAGAGGCGTTGAGCCGCTCCTGCAAGTATTGATAATGATAAAAATCTAGTATATAGAAAGTGAAGATGAACAAGAATAGTATAGGTAAAAAAAAATACCAAAATTTCTCCGCTCCTCTACTTTTGAATGGATTTAAAAAATTAACGCTAGAAAACAAAAACATGATTAGACCCATCATACCAATAAGTCTAAGGTCAAATCTTAAACCCAAAATAAATGCAGGAATCGGAAATACATATCCCACTGGTTTAAACCAGATAAAGAAAAAAAGTCTGAATAAACTTAGTAACATAACCCCTATAGTCATGACACTAATGATCCACTGAACTTTAGGAGGAACCTTTAACTTTTTTTTGAATCGGATTTTTTTTGAAAGAGTTAGCCAAGACTTCCCAGACCTATACATATGATGCTCAATTTATTCTTTTATATTTGATTTAGGTGGCAGCAAATAAAATCTTATTTTTTAAAGTATAGCCAAAATGCTAAATCAAAAAGAAAGACAACAATTAGTTACCTGTTGGTTGGGTCGCTTCAAAATTTTTTTATTAATATCTATAGAAAAAAATTGACTGATTGCCAATTTATTTGAAATAAAAAAACAGTTTACTGATTCATATTTATTTTAACAATCTCAGTAAACAATGTAGCGTTTCAAAATAATTACTACACTCTAAAATTTAAATAGATGGATTGTGCAGCCACCCATCCACTGGTCCATGCATGTTGGAAATTAAATCCCCCTGTGATTCCATCCACATCCAAAACTTCACCCGCAAAGAAAAGGTTGGGAACGAGCTTGCTCATCATAGTTTGAGGATTTACTTCATTCAAAGAAATACCGCCAGAGGTGACAAATTCCTCTTTGAAGGTGGTCTTTCCTGTAACCTGTACTACGTCATCCAAAAGTTTATTGATGAAAATGTTTTCGAGTTTAAACGGAAGGTCTGCATAGCGCATGTCATCAGGAATACCTGACTGTTGTATTAAAAAATGCCATAACCTGGTGGGGAGTATCGTTGGATTTTGGTTGATGACCTTTTTTTTAGAATGCATAGCCCTGCATTGCATAAAAATATCTTTCAGGAGAGTTGAATTTTGATGGGGCAACCAATTGATTTGAATGTCAAACAAGTAATTTTTGTCATGCAGTTCACGTGCACCCCATGCACTTAGTCTTAACACTACCGGCCCACTCAAACCCCAGTGGGTAATCAGCATAGGACCTTCTTCTATTAAATGAGTTCCTGCGATTTTCAAACGGATTTTTTCCAGGCTCACACCCATCAATTGCGTGATAGGATGCTGTGGGAGATTGAAGGTAAAAAGCGAGGGCACAGGACCGGCTATCGTATGACCAGTGGATAGCAACCATTGAAACATGGAAGTCTTTGGATAACCTCCGCATGCGATGCATACAACATCAGCAGTCATCTCCTGGCTATTGGCCATAGTAATAGTAAAAACAAAGCCTTCCTTTTGGATCTGCTGTACTTCAGCATTCAACCGGATGTGAACTCCGTGAGTTCGGGCTTCCAGCATCAGGCAATCAATAATGGTTTGAGAAGAATCCGTGATAGGAAACATACGTCCGTCTGCCTCTGCCTTTACTTCAACACCACGCTCTTTAAACCACTGAATAGTATCGGAGGTAAAAAATTGATAAAATGATTTTTTTACAAAATTCTTACCACGTGGATAACAGTTACTCATTTCCGCTATATCAAAAAGGGCATGCGTTACATTACATCTGCCCCCTCCTGATATACGGACTTTGGATAACAGCTTGCTGGTTTTTTCAAGAATGACTACTTCCATTTCAGGATGCAAACGGGCTGCCGTTATAGCGCAAAAGAAACCGGCTGCCCCACCCCCGATCACCACCAGTTGCTTTTTCATAATTTCATCAGCATCAAGGCGGCCAGCATATCAATCCCATCCCTGAAGTTGGAAATCATGATATTTTCGTTTTCAGCGTGCTGGTTATTATCCGCATTGGCAATAGGTACAATGAGGGTTTTGGCATGAAGTACCCTGGATAGTACATCTAAAGGAAGGCTACCTCCCAGTGTAGGTATTTGCAAAACAGGTTGCTGTGAAATTTGCTGCAGGGCTGCCACAACAGTTTTTGCCAGCGGCCAGTCCATGGAGGTGCGCTGTGCATTATCACCTTCACCGCGGGTGACACGGATTAATTTTTCAAAAAGATTTCTTTCTTCATCAGTAGGCTCGTGGTCCACCACATGAAATCCTTTGGCCACAATATGATCAATTACTTTTTGTTGTTGACGTTTCCAGTCATTGCCCAATACCAATCGAAGGTCAATCACTGCGGTGGCACTAACCGGTATCACGTTCGCCTGAATCGTTCCTACATTGGAACTTTCAATTCCATTGATGTTCAGTGAAGGCAGATTGATCGCTTCCATCAATGAAACACCTTTCATCTCTTCCCTAGGCAATCCTAATTTTTTCTTTAATGTTTCATCCATCGGAGGTGCTGATGCGATTGCTTTTTTTTCTACATCGGTAAGTGGAATCACATCTTTGTAGAAGTCCCTGATGGTCACACGGCCACTGGAATCTTTCATGGAAGACAACAGGGTGGCCAGTGACATCACCGGATTGGGGGCCCAATTGCCATAATGTCCACTGTGTAAAGGAGATTTAGGTCCATATACTTTCAGCGTCAGGTGCGCATCTCCACGCGCTCCAAAAACCACTTGCTTTAAACCCGACTGATGTACCGGTCCGTCGCAGATGATCCACAGGTCTGAGGAAAGAAGTTCTTTATTTTTTTCCAGGATCTGAGACAAATGTGGCGAACCTTGTTCTTCTTCACCTTCAAAAAAAAATTTGATATTACATTTCAGTGGAAGCTTGGCATAGGCAAGGGCTTCATAGGCAGTCAGGACCGCCATCACCCCGCCCTTATCATCAGAAGCACCTCTTGCATAAATGCGCCATTCAGGTGAAATCGTATTCTTTTCCGCTAGGGGAATGATGGAGGCGCCTTCCAACCGGTTGCCATTCACCAGCTGGGGAGTAAAGGGATCCAGGCCAGGCATCCATAATTGTTTGTTGACGGGTTGTCCGTCGTAGTGCGCATAGAAAATGATTGTTTTTGTAGCACCAGGCACTTTGATTTCTCCAAATACTACTGGAGGCGCTTTGGGATCATCTGCTTTTAAAAATGAGATATGGGTGATGCCGCGGCTTTTCATCAGCTGCGATAAATACACAGCATTCCTTCCAATGGTGGCAGAGTCGGTTGCCACATTGGGAATGGAAAGAAAAGCAAAAAATTCCTGGAGAATAAGATGCTCATTAGACTGCCGGTAAGACCGGACCTGTTCGAGGGGAGACCACTGCGCCTGAACGAGTAGGCTACATAAGAGGAAGGGAAGGACGTAACTATAATTCCGCATTCAGATCATTTACAGCGAAAATAATACAATGCTAATAGTAGGCAGAAAACAGGTTGGAGTTTGATTTTTCAGCTTCCTCTATAGGTGCATAACTGGATAATATATCAGCCTTGCCTTTCTGGACGCACACATCATGTTCGAAATGTACGGAAGGCTTTCCATCAGTAGTTCTCACGGTCCATCCATCTTTTTCTGTAAAAACTTCCTTCTTTCCAAGATTGATCATAGGTTCAATAGCCAGCACCAAACCTTCTTTCATCACGGGTCCGGAACCGCGTTTACCGTAATTGGGAACCTGAGGATCTTCATGCATATTTTTTCCCAGTCCGTGACCCACCAGTTCTCTCACTACTCCATATCCGTACTTTTTTTCTGTATGTTCCTGTATGGCAAACGCAATATCCCCCACCCGGTTGCCTGCAACTGCTTTTTCGATGCCTTTGTAAAGCGATTCTTTAGTTACTCTTATTAATTGCATCACCTCTGTACCAGGATCGCCAATAGCAAATGTGTAAGCATGGTCGCCATGCCATCCGTTAAGAATT